>NZ_JBQAJM010000018.1:0-52031 GCF_052030685.1 Cysteiniphilum sp. 19S12-1 | reverse complement strand
ATACAGTAGATTCCTTTGCTAACAACTTCAAAGATAAATTTAGCAAAAGTCAACATATTTTAGATGGGACAGCCGTGCCCTTGCGATAACACTTGAATGCCATCTAGCTCTTTTTGTAGTAACATGACTCTGTCTGTCTCTTCTTTATCACGCACATACACCATTTTAGAAATGTCACTATAGATTTCAGAACCCGTCATTTGCTCTAAGATTTCAGAACGCTCATCCGATGATGCTTTTAAAAAGGCAGTAAAGCCACCTTGTGCTAACAAAATCGATTTGCAAAAGCGCTTAAAGTCCATTCCTGTTGTTTGTTCAACAAGCTCTTTAACTTTTTTAATTTTTGTTTCTAATATTTTAGCCTTGTTATAATCACTGATCTCATGCTTTGGTGATTGCAATTTTCCATCTGCCTTACCTCGCGCTTTGCGCTGACTCCAATGACATTGATAAATGCCGTCATTCGTTTGAAATGTGATCTCGGCAAAACATTCCCCCGTTTGACGTGACATCACTTCATTGACCGATTCCGAGATAATTTTCAATCTTGGCGTTTGCCCATAAAGTGCCAAACAAATCGCATCTAATATCGTTGACTTCCCCGCCCCAGTTGGACCCGTGATTGCAAACAAGCCATTATCTAAATAATTAGGATCAGTAAAATCAATTGACCATTCGCCATAAAGCGAGTTTAAATTTTTAAAGCGTAAGTTGAGGATTTTCATTTAACTTCCTAGAGATGAAAGTGCGTCTATTTGGAGCTTTGCATAATCATTAACTGATTTTTCTTCAGTAACATTAGAGATAAACTCTTTAAACTTATGCCGCTCAACAACATATCCTTTTGAATTTGGTACGCTATCATTAAAATAGCGTACTTTAAGTGTTTTCATATCATTCACTGCAAAATCCTCCCTTGCATAACACAAAATAACTGATAAAAATTTGTCGTCTGTAGTGCTGCATTATCAAGCATATAATGAATTAGCTTAGCATTATCGTATTTCTTAACCTCTTGAGGTATTAACTTTATTGAATTATCGACGGCTGTTTGATGCTGTCGAGCTATATCCTCAATAACTTTTGTATTTGTTTTATCAAAATTAGGGCACACATCTTCAATTGATTTGCTTTTATCTGTTGTATAATGCAACGACAACCAACGCTCAAAATCAGGTATTGACAAAAGAATCAGGTAATCTTTCGCTGATTGAAATAATCTCTTTTTTTGAGCAAACGCCTTAATTTTCTGTTGATCTCGATCACCATCAATAACAACAATAACGGTTTGACTATCATTAAATTCAGTTGTTATAATTCTATTTTCAATATTCTGAATATTCGCTTTATCATTACCCTTCATTGGAAAAATTGGTTTTATATCTAGTTTCAGATATTTAAAGATAGCCTTAATATAGATCTCTTCCGTTTTTCCTTCTGTGAAAAATACAAACTGATGGCTTATTGGTATACGTTTATTGGATTTATCTAAGCGCCTTTTCCTTGCCATGCCTTAATTCCTTAGCTTTAAATAAATGGAACTCCACCTAGGCTCCCGCTTAGATAGTATTTGCTTAACTTTTTATCTGATTTTAAAATAAACTCATCAAATGCAACAAGCTTAGCGCCATTATCTTCTTTCTGAACTAACCAAAATTCATCCTTGCGTAAGAACGACAAATCAAGTAAATGGGTATCGTGAGTAGTAATAATTAATTGACTTTGTGCTTGACGATTCAAAATACCCAATATATGTGTTCTAATCAATTCCTTGGATAATTGTGTATGTAGACTGCGATCTACCTCATCAATCACAACCGTAATATTAGGGTCACTTTGAAGTTTTAATAACCAAGGTAAAAGCTCAATAACCCGCCTTGTCCCATCTGATTCATCATGTAACTCAAAATTAATATCCTTACCATTATCCTTTTTATGCTTAATCACTACTTTATGAACATCAATTTTATCACCCCCCTCTTTTGGGGTAACATAAAAAAAAGAGCCGTCAGGCAAAGGTAACATTATTGTAACGCCATCTTTAACATCCTCAATAAGTAGCTCATATAACCTTTGAGGCAACTCCTCTTTTAATGTCTGCTCTGAGGCTATCTCTAATTCAATACCTGTAACACTTAGGTCTAGCCTTTTTATTGCATCATTCATTTCATTTAATCGCAAAGGAATATCGACCATGCCTTTTTTAGATCGTGGTGAAATAAGAGTTAAATGGTGTTTAAACCATTTATAAACCTGCTCAAAATGCATTTTATTATCAATATTTTGCTCAATAATATGACTAACACATAACTTATTTTTTGGCATTGTTTTGATAATGGTTGCCAGATCACTATCTTCCTTGATCAGCTGCCCTGTATAAGTATTTTGATCAATATTTCTATCAAAAAGTATTTTTTGTGTTGATGGCTTTAAAAGTAGCAATTTTTCATGATAAACCTGAGCTTTATCCACTTCAAATTGATATTGATAAATATGCTCATCAATAAAAATTGTAAAGCTAAAGAAACTTGTTTCTTCTGCCTCCCCCAAACGATAAGGCTCCAATTGACTCAAACTTCTCGTTTTAGAGCAAAGTAAATATTTACAAAAGGCAAGCGCATCAACAAATGATGTTTTGCCTGAATTATTCGCACCATAGATTGCTGAGAAGGGCAACACTGTCTCATGTGACTTGCCTGTTTTCTGGTATTTAACCGTCAATAAATGCTCTTTATTATTCTTAAGACGTGTGTTGGCATCCATTGAAAATGTATTTAATTCTTTAAAACACTTCCAGTTTCTAAAAGAAAACTCTAATAGCATCACTTACCATCCACATCATTACTTTAAACATAACTATTATTCAACTAACCTAAATCATACACCCATTTTTACCATTTAAAAATCGATTTTTCCGTTTTTAAAAGAATTTATAGGGTGTTATGTTTATAAACTATTCTGCTATTAAATTTCTCGCGCGTTTGACTGGTAGGCTTTTATCATTTTTGTTGCTACCTTTCCTTACTGAGCTTGAACATCTTCCTCAGCAAGCTGCATCATAATCTCTTGATAACAATCCATCAAAACGGCTTGCTGATCTTTTGGAATATCATGTGCAGATAAGCAACGCTCAAATACTTCTATTTCATTGAGATCCTCTAGTGTTTCACTGCTTTGGGATTGGCTGATGGCTTTATCAATCACACGTTTGTTTTTAATACGTCTGATCTCTAATTGACTACCTTGAATATGAAGATTAATTTGCTCTGTCAGATCACTTATAATTTCTTTGCCTGTATATTCAATCTCAAGCCAACTTTGCGCATTTTCTGTTATCAATTGAGATAAGGATTCTAAAATGCATTCAAGATCCCCCTTGATGCTGATTAACTGTTGGAAGCAAGGAACAGCAATCGTTGTAATGACGCTATTGCCGTCTTTAAAGTCAATCATTAATACCTGCTTTTGCTGCTTGGCTTCACCAAAGCCCATTGCAATCGGGGAGCCGCTATAGCGAATATGCTCTTGCTTTGCTACTATTTGCGGCACATGCAAATGCCCCAAAGCGACATAATCAAGATAATCAGGAAAAATATTCGCATCAACATGTGCCAATGAGCCGACATATAACTCACGCACGCCATCATCGATCTCAGTCTTGCCACCAGCGGCAAATAAATGCCCCATACCAATGATTGGTAAATGTTGAAGCTTATGTGTTTTGCAAAGCTCAATCTGCTTTTCTTTAGCATACTGACACACCTCATGATAATGCTGCTTAATGCCTGAGATTAATTTTTTATTTTTATCATCTAATGTTTCACTGACTTCAACCTTTCTGATATCACGATCACGCAAATAAGGTACTGCACAAATGATTGCTTGCGGTATACTTTTGTCATTATTCAGCGTAATCACTTCATCTTGTGGATTGTCACACGCTGCCCCTACCACATAGATATTAAGCGCTTTTAATACACTTTTAGATGCCTCAAGCAAACTTGGGGAATCGTGATTGCCACCGATTACCACAACATGTTGGCAATGAGTATTTTTAGCAACATCACTTAGAAATTGAAAATACAACTCTTGGGCATAATTGCTTGGCGTGGTGGTATCAAAGATGTCGCCTGCTATTAATAAGATATCAATCTCTTGCACTTTAATGGTGTCAATTAACCAATTTAAAAAAGCTTCAAATTCAGGATAACGCTTCTTGCCATACAACATGCGCCCTAAATGCCAATCGGATGTGTGGAGGATTTTCATGGTGCTTTTTCTATTTCTTTGCTTAAGTTAATATTATTTTTTGATAAGCCTTTGATTAGCTTAATCATGTCATTAATAGAGTCTTTTAGTTCTTGAATAGAATACCCTTCATTTTGCATAGTGGTATTTTCAGGATGATGAATTTTGTTGCGAATAAATGTCTGTAAACTCACGTCATACGGTGCAGGTGTTTTTTTACTTCCGTTAACCCATTTTTTTGTTAGTTGAATGTTTTGAGCTTGTAAATACGCATCTAATTTATTTTGGTTCCCACATTCAGTTGTTTCCTGAAGATAACCATACAATTCATTATGAAATTCAATCGTTGGCATATCATAAGCATAAAAATTAATCTCTCCCCAAGTTGGGCTCCATGGAAATAACTGCACTTCAGCATCATTGATATTTTCCACTCTATTTAAGTTGTTTACCTTTCTCGTTATAAAGAGTCCTATTTTATGTAAAGGCATCCCTAACAGAAAATAAGGTGAATGAGTTGTTAAAAAAATTTGATTATGCTTTGTTAACTCTAAGATACTGTCTAATAGTTTTGATTGTGCCTTTGGGTGTAAACATATTTCAGGTTCATCAATAAATAGGAAAAATGGCTTGTTAACTTCTTCAAGCTCAGGGTGTTTCTTCAAATCTTCTGCATACACCTGTAGCAAAGCTAAAAAAACGGCTCTTTGCATCCCACTACCTTTTTCAGATAATGTTGTTGAAACTCCATCGTTAACTTGGATAGTTACATTTTTAAAAAATAAATCAGGATCTAACTCATTAAATTTGAAAGATATTGAAGCACTTCCAAATTGCTCATGAAAAATGTTTTGCACTCTTTCTTCAATGATATTCAACTGCTTCTGTAAGAGAGAATCCCCATTATTGAAAATTTTATGGAAGCTCTCTTTGAATGCTTTATATTCACTTTGATCATGTAAAGCACTAGATATACCTTTTAATAACTTACCACAAATTGTAGAAGCTCCAAACTTAGCTTGATCATTGGGATTTGTATCTGCCCAAACAAAATTTAGCTCAAAAATCCCTTTTATAACTGCATCAATACCACTTGGGTTAGTAAAAAGTTGATCACTTTCATTCCAAACTTTAATTTTCTTTTCTTCATCCGTATTTCTTGATATTTGAAAATAACTCAGTCTATTCTGATCATAAATCATTTTCCTAAGTGTATCTATTTTATTCTCTTGAGCAAAAGAATCTAATACTTGATTAATATCACCAATAAATGTTAAGTCTACTTGAGCACTACTGTTACCATTTTTATTAATAACTTGACTAATATCAGACACTCCATTTCTGACAAAATTGATAGCTTCAAAAATAGTTGATTTCCCAGTATTATTTTCCCCCACTAAAATATTGAGTCCACTGCCCTTTCGCCCATTTGGAATACTAAACTGCAACTGTTGATCAGAATAACCCTTAAAATTACTAATTTTAACTTTATGAATATACATTTTCCTGCCCTTAAAAGTTTGAGATCATCTATATTGCAAATGAATACTACCTACCCAACCAAACACTATCCGTCATACTTAACTCCCTTTACAATTGATTTCCAATAGTAATTTTACCACATATAATGATTATTTATAGCCATGATATACCTAGCACTGAAACATAAGAATAGTAAAACACCAAGACGTGATAAATGTTGGCGATTTTAAACGAGAAACCCTATCACCTAATCATTTGAAAAACAGATGAATTCTAGCGTTTGGTAGAAGAGCTTGAAAGCTCTTTAGAAAAATTATCTACTTAAATCTCCAACAACATCCTTGCTGGATCTTCAATCAGTTCTTTAATTGTTTTTAAGAATTTAACAGAGACACTGCCGTCAATGATTCTGTGATCATAAGATAATGCTAAATACATAATCGGGCGAATCACGATTTCGCCATTAACGACTACTGGGCGCTCAACGATATTGTGCATGCCTAAGATCGCGCTTTGTGGTGCATTAATAATTGGCGTTGACAGCATTGAACCATACGTGCCACCATTGGTGATCGTAAATGTACCACCTTGCATTTCTTCTAATGATAATTTACCATCGCGTGCTTTAATTGCCTTTTCAATAATATCATTTTCAATTTGGGCAAAAGATTTTTGATCTGCATTGCGGATGACAGGAACCACTAAGCCACGATCAGAACCCACTGCGACACCAATATCAAAGAAGCCGTGATAGAGAACATCAGTGCCATCAATTGACGCATTGACTTCAGGGAAACGCTTTAACGCTTCGGTTGCTGCTTTTAAAAAGAATGACATAAAGCCAAGTTTGGCATCATGTGTCTTTTGGAAAAGATCTTTATATTGCTTTCTTAGATCCATAACCGGTTTCATATCGACTTCGTTAAACGTCGTCAAAATCGCATTGGTATGTTGCACTTCAACCAAACGTTTCGCAATCGTTTGACGCAAACGTGTCATGCGCACACGCTTCTCAGGACGATCACCCTCAAAGCCCATAGTATCGACCGCTTGGGCTACTGGTGCTTGTTTTTGAGCTTGTACAGGAGCACTTACAACATCTTGTTTGGTAATGCGGCCATTTTTACCAGTGCCTTGCACATTATTGACATCAACATCATTGGCTTTAACCGCACGACGCACTGCAGGCGATAAATGATCACTAGATGCTACATTCTTTGATTCAGTAGTCGTCTCAACTGCTGCCGGTTGGCTCACAGCGCCCGCGCTAATTTTGGCTACTGCTTCAGCGCTTAGCACCGTGTCACCTTCATTTTTAAGCTTTTCAGCCAATACACCACTTTGGGTTGCGGGCACTTCCATCATCACTTTATCGGTTTCGATTTCAACTAATGTTTCACCTTCTTCGACCTGATCACCAATATTTTTATGCCATGTTGCTACTGTACCTTCAGCAATTGATTCAGGGAAAGTCGGGGCATTCACCGTCACCGCTTCAGCAGATGAAGCAGCTGTTGCAGCTTTTGTGGCTTCATTTGTTTGCGCTGTTGCAGGTGCTTCAGCAGCGCCAGCAGTGATTGAGCCAATCGTTTCTTGAGAAAGCACTGTATCGCCTTCGTGCTTGACAATCTCGCCCATTGTCCCTGCTGTCATTGCGGGCACTTCCATCACCACTTTATCTGTTTCAATCTCTGCCAACACATCGCCTTCTTCAACGCGATCACCTGGCTTTTTATGCCATGTTGCAATTGTACCTTCTGCAATTGATTCCGGAAAAACAGGAACTTTTACCTCTGTCATGGTTCACCCTTAACTTTTTATTTTACTTATTTTTTATCAACGTTATTTAATTTGTTGTCTTTAAAAGCAGATCTATTTATCTAACTTTAATGCTTTAGTCACTAATTCACTTTGCTGCGCATGGAATAATGATGGATAACCTACCGCAGGTGCCGCTGCTGCTTTTCTGCCGACATAAGATAGATTCTGATCCTTGCGCAATACTTTACGCAATTCGTGCTGAATCATCCACCAAGCACCTTGATTTTCAGGCTCTTCTTGCACCCAAACGATGTCATTAACTGCTTCATAAGGCGCTAATACTTTATCAAGGTCCGCTTGCGGGAATGGGTAAAGCTGCTCAATACGCACAATAGCAATATCTTTAATCTCTTGCTCACTACGTTTTGCAAGCAAATCATAATAGACCTTACCTGAGCATAAAATCACGCGTGATACTGATCGTGGTTTAAGGTCTTCGACTTCAGCAATCACATTATAGAACTGTCCATTAGCCAATTCATCGAGTGTTGAATGCACCATTGGGTGACGCAACAAACTCTTAGGTGACATCACAATCAATGGTTTGCGATAAGGGCGCAACATCTGACGACGCAACATATGAAACATTTGCGCAGGCGTCGTTGGCACACACACTTGCATATTATCATGCGCACATAACTGCAAAAAACGCTCTAATCTTGCAGATGAATGCTCAGCCCCTTGCCCTTCTTGACCATGTGGCAAGAGCATTACAAGACCTGATAAAATGCCCCATTTCTCTTCTGCTGCAGCAATAAATTGATCAATAACAACTTGCGCGGTATTGGCAAAATCACCAAATTGCGCCTCCCATAAGGTTAACGTCTTAGGTGCTGAGCAACTATAGCCATAATCAAATCCAAGAACCGCATACTCTGATAGCACAGAGTCAATAATATGGCATTCTGCCTTGTCATTAATGTGTTGTAATGGCGTGTAATCTGGCAATTCTGTTTTACTGTAATCATAGTTATGTAACACAGCATGCCGATGCGAGAATGTACCACGCCCAGAGTCTTCACCTGATAAGCGTATGTTATAACCCTCTGCCAACAACGTCGCATAGGCTAAGTTTTCAGCAAAGCCCCAATTGCCTGGAATTTCTCCAGCTGCCATTTTAACGCGATCATCAATGGCCTTTTTAACTTGAGGTTGCAGTGTCAAATCAGCTGGTAAATCATTTAAGCTTTGAGCCAATTTCACCAATTGCGCTTTATCAATACGTGTATCGACTGATTGATCCCATTTTTGATTGACATAAGGGCGCCAATCTGCAACACATTTCGTTTTGCGCTCATGCTTACCAGTAACAATATCAGCAACGACTTCACCTTTTTGCAAACGATCGCGATAAGCTTTGGCCATTTGATCAGCTTGTGCTTTGGAAACGACACCTTCTTGCTCAAGCTTTTGCGCATAGATTGCACGCGTAGTCGGCAATTTCTTAATAATGCTATACATCAATGGCTGTGTTCCAGATGGCTCATCTGCTTCATTATGTCCATGACGACGATAGCAAACTAAGTCAATAACGATGTCTTTGCCAAACATCATGCGATAATCCATCGCCAGTCCCGCGACACGCAATACCGCTTCAGGATCATCCGCATTAACATGTAAAACAGGCGCTTCAACCACTTTAGCAATATCAGTGCAGTACAAACTGCTACGATTATCTTCTTTTTTATCGGTAGTAAAACCAACCTGATTATTAATGACTATATGAATCGTACCACCTGTGCCGTAGTAGCGTGTTTGTGATAACGCAAAGGTTTCCATCACAACACCCTGACCACAGAAAGCTGAATCTCCATGAATTAAAATAGGCACCACTTTGGTATGCGGTTTTTCTTCATCACTAAAGCAATCTTGTTTTGCTCTTACGGCGCCCTCAACCACTGGATCAACCGTCTCTAAATGTGAGGGATTAAACGCTAATGCTAAACGCAATTCTTCTTTGGGTGTTTTATGCCATGATGCAAAACCCATGTGGTATTTAACATCCCCTGATAAAAACTTCTTATCCTGCGCCCCTTCAAACTCTTTGAATAAATCCTCGGGTGATTTACCCATAATATTGACAAGCACATTCAAGCGCCCACGATGCGCCATCCCTAGACCAATTTCCTCAACAGCAACCTCACCAGCCTTATTGATCATCTCATTTAAAGCTGGGATCATGGATTCGCCACCTTCTAATGAAAAACGTTTTTGACCAACATATTTCATGCCAAGATATTTCTCCAAGCCTTCGGCAGCCGTTAAGCGATCCAATAACCAAGTCTTACGCTCCACTGATAACTTAGGAGTTTGCTTTTCGATGCGTTGCCTAAACCATAGCTTCTCAGCCATATTGTTTAAATGCATAAACTCATAGCCGATACTACCGGTATAGACATGCTGTAATTTAGCAATAATCTCTTTAAGTGGTAATGCCTGATAGTCAGAAAACACACCAACATTAAATTTTTCATTTAAGTTAGCATCATTAAGTCCATGAAAATCAAGCTCAAGCTCAGGTGTTTCTTGAGGCTTTTTGATATTCAGAGGATCTAAGTGCGAAACCTTGTGACCAATGCTACGATACATATAAACAAGGTCCATCACCGCTGAGACTTTATCTCCACCATCGGGGTAATTCCCTGAATCGACAACCATCCCCTGAGGCGTTGTCAGCGCAAAGCGAAATGGATTTTTGCTTAATGCGACAAAATCCTCACGCACTTGTGCATGTGAGACTTCATGTTTATTGTCACGAATCGCGTCAAAATAATGGCGCCAACTACTATCTACCGAATTAGGGTCTTGTAAATAATCCTCATAAATAGCATCCAAGTATGCGCTACTACTACCGGATAGTTGCGAAGACTGCCACCATGAAGACATTGATTCTTGGGTTTCACTCATAGTTTCCACTCTTTTACTTTTTTCTTTTTTACTTTTTTGCTAGTTCAAACAAAAAAGCACTGGTTCTCCAGCGCTTGATTTTTCTTAACTATACGTTGTTTTTTAACATCATCGATCTGAGTTTACCGATCGCTTTGGTTGGGTTAAGCCCTTTTGGACAAACACTGACACAATTCATAATCGTGCGACATCTAAAGACGCTAAACGGATCTTGCAATGCATCCAAACGCTCTTGTGTTGCCCCATCGCGTGAGTCAATCACAAAACGATAAGCTTGTAATAAGCCTGAGGGGCCAATAAACTTATCAGGATTCCACCAGAATGATGGACATGATGTGGTACAACATGCACATAAGATACACTCATATAAGCCATCAAGCTTGGCACGATCTTCTGGCGACTGTAGGCGTTCCTTGACGGGTGTATCACCTTCTGCAGGAATCAAGTAAGGCTTAACTTTCTCATAGTTTTTATAAAATTGATTCATATCAACGACTAAATCACGAATCACTGGCAGACCTGGCAAAGGTTGCAACTTAATCGGTTGTGACAACTCGCCAATCGAAGTAATACATGCTAAACGGTTTTTACCATTGATATTCACACCATCAGAACCACAAACACCCTCACGACAAGAACGACGTATTGCTAATGTTGGGTCTTGTTGTTTAATGAGCTCAATCGCTGTTAGCACTTTTGTGCCCTCGTTTTCAACCGTCACTGTGTAGTCTTTATAGTAAGGCTTATTATCAACTTCAGGATTATAGCGATAAACTTTAAATTTAACTTCCACCGTTATCTCCTTAGTAGCTTCTTACTTTTGGTTGGAATGGTTCTAATTTTAATGGTTTCATATTCACATCACGCGTTGATGGGCGGTCTCCTTCTAGGAAATAAAGCGTATGCTTCAACCAGTTCTCATCATCGCGCTCAGGATAATCTTCACGTGAATGCGCACCACGCGACTCTTTACGTGTCAGCGCAAGTACCGCGGTTGCCATCGCAGTTTCCATTAAGTTATCAAGCTCAAGCGCTTCGATTCTTGCGGTATTAAATACGTGTGAGTGATCTGCTAACGATGCTTTTTGCACACGCTCACGCAATGATTTTAAACGCTCAAGACCATCTTGCATTTGTTGCTCTGTTCTAAATACTGAGAAATCAACCTGCATTGCTTTTTGTAGCTCAGCACGCAACTCAGCAACACCTTCACCACCTTTGTTATTTTGCCAGCGATTGTAACGTGCCATCGCTTGATCTAGTGCTTCATCGGTCACATCACGTTGCTGCATACCCGCACGTAAAGCATCTTCTGCATGCATACCTGCCGCACGTCCAAATACCACTAAATCTAATAATGAGTTGGAACCTAAGCGATTCGCGCCATGCACAGAAACGCTAGCACATTCACCAACAGCATATAAGCCATCGATAACAACATCTTCACCATTGGCATTTTGTGTTAATGCTTGACCATGTTTATTCGTCGGCACACCACCCATCATATAGTGACAAGTTGGCACGACAGGAATCGGTGCTTTTAATGGATCAACACCAGCAAAGGTCATCGCCAATTCACGAATACCTGGTAGACGCTCTTTGATGACACTTTCATCTAAATGTGTCAAATCTAAATGCACACAATCAACGCCAGCAAACTTAAGACCTCTGCCTTCATTAATTTCTTGTTGTGATGCACGCGATACCACATCACGCGATGCCAAATCTTTCGCATTTGGTGCATAACGCTCCATAAAGCGCTCACCATCTTTATTACGTAAGATTCCACCTTCACCACGGCAACCTTCAGTTACTAAAACACCCGCTCCGGCAATACCTGTTGGGTGGAATTGCCAGAACTCCATATCTTGCAATGGAATACCAGCTCTTAATGCCATACCCACACCGTCACCGGTATTAATATGCGCATTGGTGCTCGATTCATAAATGCGTCCGGCACCACCGGTTGCTAAGATCGTTACTTTAGACTGGAAGAAAACAATTTCACCAGTTTCCATATTCATTGCCAAAACACCGGCAATGGAATGCTCTGATGATTTTACTAAGTCTAAAGCATACCACTCATTAAAAAATTTGGTTTCATGCTTTAAATTACCTTGATACAGCGTGTGCAATAACGCATGACCTGTTCTATCAGATGCCGCACACGTTCTTTTGGCAATATTACCGACATCATAATTGCGCGACATGCCACCAAAAGCTCGCTGATAAATCTTACCATTTTCTAGGCGTGAGAAAGGCATACCCATATGCTCAAGCTCAATAATTGCTTGCGGGGCATTCTCACACATAAATTCAATCGCTTCCTGATCACCGATATAATCAGAACCTTTAACCGTATCATAGGTATGCCATTTCCAATCATCTGATGGTAGACCATCATCATATTCAACATTACCTAATGCCGCAGCAATACCGCCTTGCGCTGATACCGTATGCGAACGCGTTGGAAATACTTTTGAAATCGCTGCGGTTTTAAACCCCGATTGAGCTAACTGAAATGCCGCTTGCATTCCAGCACCACCGGCACCAACAACGATTGCATCAAATTGTTGTACTGCAATTTTCATTATCAATACCCCTTAAAATAAAATACAAATAAGCCAAATAAAACACGCGAAGTAGCCAACAATTGCCGCTACTTGCAAGAATCCGCGAATGCATGCGCACTTCACATAATCAGTAAAAATCGTCCACATTCCAATCCATGCATGTGCCATTAATGACAAAAACGCTAAAATCGTAAATATTTTCACCCACGCGTTTTGAAAAATTGCAAGCCATGTGTGATATGAACCATCACCGGATAGTGTTAAGACAACAACCACTACAAAGATTGCATATAACATAATGATAATGGCAGTTACACGCTGCAAAAACCAGTCTTTCAAACCCGAACGTGTGCATGAAGTTACATTACCCATAACCAAAGCCCCCAGAAAATTGTTACTAACACACCTAGCACTAAAACAACGATTGAAGAAGCTTTAGCCGTACACATTTCTTCACCAAATCCTAAATCCATAATCAAGTGGCGAATACCGGCGATTACATGATATGAAACTGCTGATATAAAGATCCAAGCGACAATGCTCCATGGTGAATGGATTAATAAATCCTGCACATGATAAAAATCGCCACCACAGCGCATTGACAAACTAAAACCCCATAATAAAAACGGCAATAATACAACCATTAATACACCAGTAATTCGGTGAATAATCGAGCTTATTGCCGTAATTGGGAACGAATAGGACTTTATTGAGCCAAGCCCTATATTTCGTGGTCCTTGATGTTTCATTGCTTTCTCCTGCTTATCAAGAAAATTAACGTGTTAAACACAAAATCTTGCGTATTCTAGCACAAATAAATTGAAGTGCTACCGTGAAGAAGCAAGCAATCAGAATTAATCCAAACCCAGTAAAAACGAGGTTTAAATATAGACATTAAAGAATTTTTTAAGATCAAATTATTTAATATATTTCAATGCGGTAAAATTCAGAAGGTTTGCCATCATCATCACTGACTAAAACACATTAACTCCTTTCTCAGATTTTCCCGTAAAGATACATATGACTTCCTTGCCATCTAATATCTCTTATATCTTATGCACATTAATTGTAAAACCCTGTCGCTGCAATGCCTTATAATAGCGCCTTGAAGCTTGTAGCCTTGAAGATTCTTGATCAACAATTTTCACCAAGTGTTTTATCTCATGGCTCATCGGCAGATCATTTAATGTCAAATCAATAAGTATAGCTTTATTCAAATTCTTAAGAGCGCTTGCTTCACTAACAATTACTACTGGAAGTTTTGTATAGTCTGACAACTCATCTGTGACATAAATATGCGGCAAAAAATCATCTTCACCATCAAACCATAATCTAGCATCCAACTCCTGACACAATGGCTCTTCTGCATAAATCACAGCAGTTTTCCCTGCTGCATAATAGGATTTAACCTGTGTACTCACAAACTGACAAAATTGCTCATCTTCTTGACTGGGCAATATAAAAAAATCAATATTCAAAAAACCAACCCTCAGCATTTATCGTACCCTGAGCGTAAGTCGAAGGGGACGTTTAGGAACAGACTGCTTAATAATGGCTTCGACTTACGCTCAGCCAACGCTTATATAATATACCGCCCGCAAATCATTTTATTTTAGAAAATACGCTGAACTCACCACAACACGAACCAGTTTATAAGGATCACCATCGCCATAAGAGGCATCTTGATTACTAATCGTAAAGGCGCCTTGCGATGCTTGGCGAATACTGCCTAATGCGGTTTGTGCATTTTTGGCAAATTGTAATGCTGCCGTTTTAGCATTTTGAGTCGCCTCTTCCAGCATCTTTGGTTTGATACTGTTAAGTCCCGTGTATTTATAGGCAACATTGCTACTACTAACAACAACACCTTTGGCAACCAAATCACTCGTTTTTTGCGCCAAACCTTGTACTAAATCAACCTTATCTGTCGTGATCGTCATACTACCATAAGCACTATAATTTGAAGTATTGACCTGATCTTTGCTATGTGAATTTTGGTTTAATGAAATACTGCCATATTGCAATGCCTTGGCATCAATCCCTGATTGACTGACAAAATTTCTCACTGCCAACTGATCTTGGTCAACCTTTTGATAGACTTCTTTTAAACTATTGGCGTTCACCGTGTAGCTAATACTCCAAATGGCTTTATCCGCTTTAACCGTTTGCTCTGCCAACCCCTTAACCGCAACATAACGATTAAATGCATGAAAATTTAAAATTCCATATGAGATAAAGCCACCCGCAAGTGCCATGCCAATACCAATACTTAAATAACCAAAAAACTTAGTTTTATCAATACACTTTTGTTCAGCCATTATGTTTTTTCCTTATATAAATCACGCTGTATGCTAGTTAATGCTTTATCATAGAAATCTTCAATCTCATCATTGTTCGCCACGCCAAAAGCAATTTGCTGTAAAAGCCCATTAGATACAGCATAAACACAACCGTGAATCATCACTTCTTGCCCACGTCGCCAAGCATCTTGAACCACGGTTGTCTTAGCAACATTAACCACCTGCTCAACCACATTAAGCTCACACATCACAGCATGTTTCTGCTCCTGACAATCAACGCCAGATGCCAAAGCTTCACACTCACCATGATCAAAAGGTTTTAATAACGCTTTATGCTTATGATGCACATCTTGAACATGTCTCAACCAGTTATCAATCAATCCATTAGACTCATTCAAAGTAGCCGCTTTGACACCACCACAGCAATAGTGCCCACAAACAAGGATATGCTTTACTTTCAACACATCAACAGCATATTGCAATACTGATAAAAAATTCAAATCAGAATGAACGACAACATTAGCCACGTTACGATGCACAAAAATATCCCCTGGCAGCAATCCCAAAATTTGATTTGCTGGCACACGACTATCGGAACACCCAATCCATAAATACTCTGGATTTTGCTGCTTTGATAAACTCTCAAAGAAACCTGGCTTATTTTTATTCGTATCTTCAACCCATTGACGGTTTTGCTCCATCAACTTCGTTAAATATTTCATAATGTTATTTCTCCTCGCAGGTTTTTATGTAGCGCCAATTTCACTTCTTGTTGTGATAACCCCGGAATACTCAAAAGGTAAAAGAGTTTAGTCAATGCTGCCTCATCGGTCATATCATGCCCCGAAATGACGCCAGCATTTACAAGACCAACCCCCGCTTCATACGCCCCCATCTTAACACTCCCCTTTAAGCATTGGCTGCAGTTGATGATAATCACGCCTCGCTGACATGCTTCGACAAGCTCATGCAGAATTTTTGGCGAATTCATAATATTACCCGCGCCATAAGTCTTTAAAATCAAACCTTGTAAGGGTGGTTGCAATACTTTGTTTAGGATATTTGCATCCATCCCAGGGAAAATTGACAGCACTGCAATCTTGGGCACGCCTAAGGTTTTAAACTCAATCTCCGCAAGTTTGTTATGATCAGACGGATATAGATAGGCTTCATTTAATTCAATATCAATACCAACCTGCCCTAGCACTGGATAGTTCGGCGAACTAAACGCATCCATACCTGAGGCATTAACCTTGACCGAGCGATTACCCCGTAATAGCTGCTTATTAAAATACACACAAACTTCAGCAATACGTTCATCCGCTGCCAAAATCAAACTGTGCAAAATATTATCTGAGGCATCAGATCTTAACTCAGAAATTGGGATTTGTGAGCCTGTGCAGATCACTGGCTTGTTTAAGTTCTTTAGCATAAATGACAGACTGGATGCGGTATATGCTAACGTATCGGTTCCATGCAACACGACAAAGCCATCGTATTTTTCATAATGATTCACAATGTCTAATGCAATCGTAATCCAATCTTCTGGCTTGATATTTGCCGAATCAATCAATTGTGGATATTCATTAATCTCGAAATCAGGCACATCATTATGATAAAAATCTTTAATCGTTTTAACTTTATCCAACAAATAGCCTTGCTTTGGTGCATAGCCTTTATCAGTTTTGACCATCCCAATCGTGCCACCGGTGTAGATGACATAGATCTTCTTATCTTTAATGGGTTTCTTGTGCACTGTGCATCACCCCTTTATTAGCCAACTCATCGGCACGTTCATTTAATGGATGCCCATTATGCCCCTTAACCCAACACCATTTCACTCGATGTTTGTGACGTGACTGATCAAGCAACTGCCATAGATCCTGATTCTTCACCGGTTGCTTATTTGCAGTTTTCCAACCACGCTTTATCCAACCGTCAAGCCATTCATTGACACCTTGCTGAACATACTTTGAATCAGTGTAAAGCTCCACATCACAAGCCTCTTTCAATAACTGCAATGCCTTAATCGCAGCCAATAACTCCATACGGTTATTAGTGGTATTATCTTCGCCACCATAAATCTCTTTGGTTTTGGCTTTGTACTGCAAAATCGCGCCCCAGCCACCACGTCCGGGATTGCCCTTACACGCGCCATCGGTATAAATGACAATCTTTTTCAATTTACTTACTTCGCTATTTTTTTGAGTATTCATCTATTTCATTTTATCTATTTTTATTTTTTTACTTTAAACGCTTTATTCATACCAATGGCATATTTTCCTGGCAACTTAACCATTTCCGTTGCCCCTGAAAACAATGGGCTTAGCGGAATAACCTGTTTGCTAAAGCTTGCAATATACTCACAAGAAAAGCTCTCAGGCAACAAACACGGCAACCATTTACTGAAGTCTTTGACATTAAATACATCATAGTAGTGGCTTTCAATTTTATGTAAACCCTGAGACTTTATTTCTTTATTAACAAAACGAAACGGAATTGTTATAGCCTGATTTTTTTTGTATTGCACCACAATCAAACAACCATCATCACTTAGCACGCGAATGGCTTCCATTAAAATCTTATGTACATCATTAGGATTTAATAACACATTATCAAGCACAATCAGATCAAAGCTTTTGTTTGCAAATGGCCAGTTACCGACATTAAAGCTTGCACCAAATAATTGCGCATCATAAATAAAGCCGCTTGCTGCATAATGATGCACTGCAGAAATTCGATCAAAATAAGCTTTTTTAACTTTTCCCAGATAAAAAGCACGTCTGACGCTAAAACGCGATAAAATCACCTCTAAATCCAGTAGCTGCTTATCTTGCATCTCTTGCATCAATCGTCCTTACTCTCGAAAATGGCTGTAGTTTACCTTGAATTATCCATGAACTAAATAATTTTCGCCATCCGTTCAAAGTAATCAGGACATGTTTTACTAACACACTCAGCACCATTGATAATAACACCTTCCTGCTTTAAACCAATCAATGCCAGTGACATTGCAATGCGATGATCATTATGCCCTTCAACAGTGCCACCTCTAAGTGCTGATTTTTCAGGACAAATATGAATACTATCCTTCGTTGTTGTAACGTGAACACCTAAACGCGCCAAGCCCTCAGCCATTGCACTAACACGATCTGATTCCTGTAAACGCGTATGCGAAAGTCCCGTGATATGTGTCTCACCCTTAGCAAAGCACGCAATTGCCGCAACCGTCATAAACGTATCGGAGAAGTTGCGCATATCTACTGTTACACCATTTAACACTTCACCACCAATCACACGAATACCGTCTTCTTCAGTGATCACTTGACAACCCATCTTCTCAAGCACTTCCAGAAAACGAATATCACCTTGCTTGGCATCGCGTGTTACGTGCTTAACTTTAACGTTACCTTGTGTGATTGCCGCTAGCGCCCAAAAGTACGATGCCGTTGAGATATCCGGCTCAATTGCATAATGCCGTGCCTGATAGTTTTGATTAGCTTGTATCTTATAAAGGTTATTTTCCACATCAACTGTCACACCAAAGTCACGCATCATATCCACCGTCATTTGCACATAGGGTTGTGGGTGATCAGTATTTGAATGGATACTTAAGCCACCATCGATCAAGGGGGATGCGATTAATAAACCTGACAAGAACTGACTACTCTTAGCCCCATCAATACTTACACTGTCTGTCTGCTTCAAGCCCTTTGCCAAAAGCGTCATCGGCAATGACTCTTGCCTGTCTTCATATGCTGCTTGCATACCCAAAGAGCTTAATACCGCAAGCTGCTCAGCAATGGGGCGCACCATCATCCTTTCAGCAGCATAGATATAATACTCACCGATTTTTTGTGCTGCACACAAAGGAATAATAAAGCGCGTCAACGTCCCCGCTTCATTACAAAAAATACGTGCTTTTTTATGAGGAAAAATACCATTTGCGCCTTGAATAATAATGCGCCCTTTTGACTCATCAAACTGATGTCTAATGCCAAGCGCCTTTAACGCACCAACACCAGCCAATACATCCTTACTTAAAGGCAAGTTATCAATGACTGATTCACCGTTTGCCATTGCTGCAATAAGTAACACACGATTAGATAAACTTTTTGAACCCGGTAATGATACCTCTGTAGATATTTTGTTGGTTGCTAAGGGTAATGATTGCTGTGACATATTATGTAATTATCAAAAGAATATAACGATTCCTTTAGTTTATCGGCTCAAGATAAGTTGTCATTATAAATTTGGCACTGTATTTATTTTTGCCCAATTTGCTGATGTTCTACGTGTTAAATTAAAATAACCAATCAAACACAATGACTTAGATACTCAATAATCCCTCTGGCTGCTGAGCGTCCTTCAAATATTGCTGTTACCACCAAATCTGAGCCACGGGTGATATCACCTCCTGCAAAGACCTTGTCGTTATGTGTTTGAAATGCAAAGCGCTTTTGTTTTTTCGCTTCAGTTACTCCAGTTACGTTCTTTGGCTTACTTTCTCGATGACCATTTATCGCAACATTTGTCTGAATTCTGCCATCTTCATCAGTTTGAACCTTATAACGATCTAACCAGTCGATTTGATGCGGTTGAAAGCCAAAGGCAATAACCACCGCATCAGTAGGAATAACAATCTCATCACTAGAGT
Organism: Cysteiniphilum sp. 19S12-1; assembly: GCF_052030685.1. Lineage (NCBI taxonomy): Bacteria > Pseudomonadati > Pseudomonadota > Gammaproteobacteria > Thiotrichales > Fastidiosibacteraceae > Cysteiniphilum > Cysteiniphilum sp. 19S12-1. The sequence continues at coordinate 32,043 of NZ_JBQAJM010000018.1, read as the reverse complement.
CAATCTCCAAAATATTTCTTTGTGTGTGCGCATCAACGACAATTTTGGTTCTAGCAAAGCGTACTGCCTCAACGTGATCACTACCAATAATCTCAAGCGGTTGATAATGCCACAAGAACTTCACTCCCTCCTCTTTAGCTTTATAGACTTCACGTTTGGACCCAGGCATAGATGCTTCATTACGACGATAAGCACAATAGACACTCGAGGCTTGTTGCCTTACAGCAGTGCGAGCACAATCCATCGCCGTATCACCCCCGCCTAACACCAAGACCCGTTTGAAATAAAAATCATGATAGGCAGTCTGATCTATCAACCCCATCTGCTTGTGATTGTTATTCACCAGATAATCTAGCGCTTGATAGACGCCCTTTAAGTTCTCACCGGGAATATTTGCAGTCATGTTCTTATAACATCCTACAGCAATAAAAATAGCATCATACTGCTGATAAAGCACATCAAAACTAATGTCTTTACCCACTTCAATGTTCAGTTTAAACTCAACCCCCATATACTCTAAAATTTCTCGTCTTTTAACAACAACGTCTTTCTCAAGTTTAAACGATGGGATACCAAAGCTAAGTAACCCACCGATCTCAGGATGCTTATCATAAACAACGGCAGCAATGCCGTGTTGCGTCAGAATATCCGCACAGGCAAGACCCGCGGGACCTGCACCAATAATCGCCACCTTTTTGCCGGTTTTAGTAATATCTGCAATCTCAGGCTTCCAACCCATTGCTAAGGCAGTATCGGTAATATACTTTTCAATCGACCCAATACTGACTGCGCCAAAATCTTCATCCAAAGTGCAACTACCCTCACATAAGCGATCTTGTGGACAAACACGTCCACAAATCTCAGGCAAACTGTTGGTTTGGTGAGATAAAGTTGCCGCTTCCAAAATACGTCCCTCTTCAACGAGACTTAACCACTGTGGAATATAGTTCTGCACTGGACACTTAAATTGACAGTATGGTGTACCGCAATCTAAGCAACGACTGGCTTGAAGCTTTGCCTCATTCGCCGAATAATTGCCCTGAATCTCATCAAAATCTTCAACTCTCTCTGGCGCCCAACGCTCTTTTGGTGCTTTACGACTCAACTCTAGAAATTCAAAATTTTGCTGCGCCATATTCCCTCCTATTAAAAGCTGCTGTTAAGTCCTCTCGACTTTCTTGTCCTCTTTGACTTATTTGGTTTGTTTGGTTTGTTTGTTTTGTTTGACTTATCTGGTATTGCGTCACTAATACATCACAATTTTCAAATGTCGCTTCTGTCGCAACCATCCAGAAATAACGCAAATAACCATGAAAATCCGTCAAGATCTCTTTAGCAAGATCGCTACATGTTTTATCAAAATATGTTTGAATCAAACTGTACAAAAGCTCCTGATAATCTTGCATACGCTCTGACTGGATGCGGTAGAGTTTAATAAATTCATTGTTATAACGACTTGAAAAAGTATTATCGCGATCAAAAACAAAAGCAACACCCCCAGTCATCCCTGCACCAAAGTTAATACCCGTTTCACCTAACACGATGATGACACCACCGGTCATATACTCACAGCAATGATCCCCGGCTCCCTCAACAACAGCAATAGCACCTGAGTTTCTTACGGCAAAACGCTCACCTGCTTGCCCATAGGCAAATAATTTGCCACCTGTTGCCCCGTACAAACAAGTATTGCCAATAATCGGGCTTAATGCTGGCTCAAAAAGTGCTTCAGCTGGAGGGATAATGACAATTTCACCGCCTGCCATTGATTTGCCAACATAGTCATTTGCCTCACCGATAAGATGTAAATGCAAACCATTGATCCCAAATGCACCAAAGCTTTGTCCTGAAGTGCCCTTAAAATAAAGATTCAGTGGATTCTCTAAACCAGCATTACCATAAATCTTAGCGATAAAGCCACTGAGCATCGCACCGATGGCGCGATCGGTATTTCTGATCTCAAATTGATAATTGCCGCCATTTTGCGCCAAAATATCTGCCTTTGTTGTCGCTAAGATTGCATGCGCTAAAGGTGCACTATCAAACGGCTGATTTTTATCCCCTTGATAATAGTTAGCATAATCTGTCATTTCTTGATACACAATAGGCTGTAAATCCAAACCATATTGTGATTGCGCAGCTTCAACGATCTCTAACAAATCAACTCGCCCGATAAGGTCATTCAGCCTTTTAACGCCTAGCTTTGCAAGGCACTCACGCACATCAGTCGCTAAAAAAGTAAAAAAACATTTTAGCTTATCAACCGTGCCACGAAAATATTTATCTCGCAATAACTCATCTTGGGTGGCAACGCCTGTGGCACAATTATTCAAATGACAAATACGCAAATATTTACAGCCCAAAGCAATCATTGGTGCTGTACCAAAGGCAAAACTCTCAGCACCTAGAATGGCTGCCTTGACAATATCAAGACCTGTTTTTAAGCCGCCATCCACTTGTAGTTTGATCTTTCCACGCAAATTATTCTTCACCAAAGTTTGCTGCGTTTCAGCTAAACCAATCTCCCAAGGCGTTCCAGCATAAACAATTGAGCTTAATGGGGATGCACCTGTACCGCCATCATGCCCTGAAATCGTAATCATATCGGCATAGGCTTTAACAACACCGGCAGCGATGGTTCCAACGCCTGCCTCTGAAACCAGTTTGACAGAAATAAAGGCCTCAGGGTTTATTTGTTTCAAATCAAAAATAAGCTCCGCAAGATCTTCAATTGAGTAAATATCATGATGTGGCGGCGGTGATATCAAGGTAACACCAGGAACCGAGAAGCGCAGTTTAGCAATCAAGTCATTAACCTTTTTGCCAGGCAGCTGCCCGCCCTCGCCAGGCTTAGCACCCTGAGCAATTTTAATCTGAATCACTTCAGCATTGACTAAATATTCAGGCGTCACACCAAAACGCCCTGACGCAATTTGCTTTATCTTCGAGACTTTATTAGTGTGATAACGCTCTTTGGCCTCTCCACCCTCACCAGAATTGGATCGCCCACCCAGTTCATTCATCGCCATTGCCATTGCCTCATGCGCTTCAGGAGAAATTGCTCCTAGTGACATTCCCGCTGAATCAAAACACTGGTAAATTTCAGATAATGGCATTACTTCATCGATATCAATCGGTTTAACCTCACGATTGACCTTAATTGCCAAAAGATCACGTAGGCTTTGATAGCCACGGTTATTCACCAAATCACGATAATTTTGATAACTTTCAACATCATGGTTATTTATCGCCTTTTGCAAACTTAACACCACCTCAGGGTTAAAGGCATGATATTCGCCATTAAGTGTAAACTTATAGCGCCCTTTTGGCTTTGGCAAAGAAGCATTACAAATAAACGCCTCTTTCATCTGCATAACAAAACGCTGTTTGAGCGCATTAAAGTCAAGTCCAGATAAACGACTTGGCGTACCATAAAAACAACTTGTTACTACCTCATCAGCTAGTCCAATAATTTCAAACAACTGCGCCCCACGGTAACTGGTCATCGTTGATATGCCCATTTTTGACATAATTTTACGTAGTCCTTTATTGATACCAAGGCGGTAATTGCGTCGCGCCTGTGCCTTATCTTTTACCGCAATACCATTGCTATTCACCATATGATTAATCAATTGATATGATAAATAAGGATAAATCGCCGTGGCACCATATGCCAACAAACAGGCAAACTGATGTGGGTCGCGCGCTGTTGCCGTAACTACAATGATATTGGCTTCACAGCGCCGATTAAGCTTGCTCAACTGATGATGAATAAAGCCCGTCGCTAATAGTGCATGCACACTGTAGTTATTCTCTTTGATCCCACTATCATCAAGAATTAGCATAAAACATCCCTGATCTAATGCCTGAAGTACCTGTTGTTTAATATCATCAAGTGCTTCTGGTAGTGTTGTATGCTCTGGATAGTTTAATGAAATCACCAGACGGTTACTGGTGATCTTCATCAACTTAGCATGGGTCGATGGGGACAATATAGGGCTTTCTAACAGCACCCTTGTTGCAAGCTCTGGACTTGGTTTATGCAGATTCCCCAGTTTGCCGATAAATGTTTTTAATGACATCACAACACTTTCACGCAATGAGTCAATTGGCGGGTTTGTCACTTGTGCAAATTGCTGACGGAAAAAATCATACAATGGACGGTTATATTTGGATAATACTGCAATCGGCGTATCGTCACCCATCGAACCAATCGCTTCACTGGCATCCGTTGCCAGTGCTTTGATGACCACTTCTCTTTCTTCATAATGCACATCAAATGCATGTAGATAACGTGTCAAGACTTCAGATGAGTATTCTTCCTGATTAATTTGAGTTAAGCCACGCCGAATGGCAACTGAAGAGCTATTAAGCCATTGCTTATAAGGCAATTGATGTTTATGTTTATTATCAATAGTTTCAGCGCTTAAGAACGCACCTGATTCGGTATCAACAGCGATCATTTGTCCTGGTCGCACACGTCCCTTTTTAACAATCACCAATGAGTCATCATAAACACCCGCCTCAGAGGCAATCATAATATCACCCTTGATATTTTCATGCCAACGCGCAGGACGTAAACCATTTCTATCCAAGATACACAAGCCAAAACGTCCATCGGTAGCAACAAGTGCTGTTGGACCATCCCAAGCGCCCATATGCATGCCATAAAACTCATAAAAAGCACGTAAGTCAGCATCCATATCCTCTTGATTTTGCCACGCCGGTGGAATCATAATCCGCAATGTTTGCAGTAGCGACATCCCATTTAAGTGCAAGCACTCAACGACATGATCAACACTACAGGAGTCTGATACCTTATCATTGGTAATCGGTAAAATAATATCCTGATAGGCTTTGAGCTTATCCAAAAGACGTGAACCATTGGCATTTACCCAATTACGATTGCCTTTGATCGTATTGATCTCACCATTGTGTGCTAAATAGCGAAAAGGCTGCGCTAAACGCCATTGTGGTAAGGTATTGGTTGAAAAACGTTGATGGAAAATGCATAAGTCTGTTGTAAGCTTGAGATCAGCAAGATCAGGGTAAAATCGTGGTAAATTCTCAGGGGTTACAAGTCCTTTATAAACAATCGTGCGTGATGATAAACTCGGCAAATAAAAATAATCACAACCTTGATAAATCCGCTCAAGTTCACGACGAATTAAGTATAGCTTTTCTTCAAGGATCATGCTGCACATCTCACGCCCACAGCCAACAAACAACTGATAAATGTCAGGACAAATCGCTTTTGCTTGCTCACCAAGATAGCTTTTATCAATATTAACAAGTGCTAAACCTGAGAATATTAATCCATATTTTTTAACGATCTCTTCGACACTTTGACGTTGGCTATCGACTTTGTCTGGTGCAAAAAAGACAAGTCCCGTGCCCAGTTTATCTTGCCTTTTAAAACCATGACTTTCAGCCTTTGCCCAAAAGTAACCCGCGTCAATTTTAAATAAAACACCGCAACCATCTCCTGATAAGCCATCCGCGGATACCGCACCACGATGCTTCATATTGGAAAGTGCTTTGACCGCTGTACCAATAATGCGATGGCTTTTATTACCATATTTATTAACCAAAAGCCCAAATCCACAATTATCATGCTCAAATGTACTGGAATATAAACCACCAAATATTTGTTGCTGATCACTATGCATACTTCACCCTCCTCTTCTGACACGTTAGATCATTATAATTCGATATTCTTTTGCTCGCTCCGTTATCTTGATTTGCAGGCTGTTGAGATATTTATTAACCTTTTGACTTTAAACGCACGCTGCATCCAATCTGTGCCCAGTTCACATCATATCAAAACAATCTAAAGAATTACTTAAGACTATATCATTAGTTTTTTATTTTTAAAATAACAAATATTGCATTGTCTATAATTGCTAAAATTTGCATTTTACTTCAATAATTTATTGAGGAATAATAAGTATGCGCATTTTGCAATACAAAGGGGGACATATGTCGGAAACAAGGATCAAAAAAGCACCATATGCGAAAACAGTCAAAGAAGATATTGAGCTATTAGGCAATATTTTAGGAAAGGTCATAGAATGCCAAACGGGTGAATCTGGCTTGGCAATTGTTGAGAAGATCCGCCAAAGTGCGATTCATATTCAGACCAGTCAAGATAGTTCTTTTGAGCGTCTTTATCGTTATATTGAAAGCCTCGATGCCAAACAAAGCATTATTGTTGCACGTGCCTTTGGCCACTTTCTTAATCTAGTTAATATTGTTGAAAACGTCCATCGCATCGATATTGAAACACCGACAAATAGCTTAAATGAAATTATTGCTAACGCCACCCGCGTTGGTGTAAAGCCTACTGAAATTGAAGATATTATCCAAGAATTATCAATCACTTTGGTGTTAACAGCACATCCCACGGAAGTCAAACGTCGCACCAATGTCCAAAAATATAATCAAATCAGTGAGTTGATTAAATGGCGTAAAGAAGCCAAGACGACGTATGACAAAGTTGATATTGATCGAAAATTACACGTTATTATTACTAACTTATGGCTTACGGATGAAATTCGCCGCAAGCGACCAACACCCATTGAAGAAGCCAAATGGGGATGCGCTGTCGTAGAGGAAGCTTTTTGGCACAGTGTTCCCCAGTATTTTCGCCGGATTAATTGTGCACTGTTAGATAGTGGTCTGATACCTCTCACCCTTAATCAAACACCGCTTAAATTTGGCAGCTGGATGGGGGGTGATCGCGATGGCAATCCGTACGTCACTGCCAATATTACCGAGCAAGTCGTTATGCTCTATCGCTGGCGAGCAATGACCTTAATTTTAAATGACATCACCGACCTGATTCAAGAGCTGTCGATTAATGCCTGCAATTATGAACTTAGCACATTGGCAAACAATGAGCATGAACCCTATCGTGTGCTATTAAGGCAATTACGAAATCGCCTAAACTATACCATTGACTGGTATCAGCAACGCATTATTAAAAAGCGTTTTCGTTTAGACAGCGACTGTATTCAAAGTGTTGAAGAAATACTACAACCGCTTTATCTTATCTATGACAGCTTAACTCAAAACAATGCCGCGGCAATTGCGCAAGACAGCCTTGAGGATTTAATACGCAAAATTCATACCTTTGGCTTACATCTCGTGAAACTGGATATTCGTCAAGAATCTTCGCGTCATAGCGAGGTGATTGCACGCATTTATCAATATCTTGAGTTAGGGGATTATCAGCAATTAAATGAGTCACAAAAAATCACCTGGTTAATCAACGAGCTACAAAGTAAACGCCCATTATTTGATGATGATTGCCCCTTTAATGACGATGAACAAGAATTAATTGATACCTTCCAAACCATTGCCAAATTGCCACGTGATCAATTTGGCTCCTATGTCATCTCAATGGCATCACAACCATCCGATGTTTTAAGCGTTCTCTTGTTGCAAAAATCCTGCCACATTAAAGACCATCTACCCGTTGTGCCATTATTTGAAACATTAAATGACTTAAAGTGCAGTGCGCAAACTCTATCACAGTTATTTCAACTTAACTGGTACAAAGAGCATACCAAAGGCCATCAAGAAGTTATGATTGGCTACTCAGATTCTGCCAAAGACGCTGGAAAACTTGCCGCAAGCTGGCAACTTTATAAAGCTCAGCAACAAATGCTTGACATAGGCAAAGCGCATGATATCAAACTATGCTTTTTCCATGGGCGCGGTGGCTCGGTTGGTCGCGGTGGCGGACCGATTCAATCAGCTCTATTATCACTACCACCGCATACCGTCAATGGCTGGATCAAGGTCACAGAACAAGGTGAGGTCATTCATAAAAAATTTGGCTCCAAAGAAAATGCCTTAGAAAACTTTATTCTATATACCAACTCTGTTTTAGAAGCCACTTTAACTCCTCCGATGGAAGCAAGTGATGACTGGCAAATATTAATGAATCAAATGAGTGATCAGTCAGCCTCAGACTATCGCCACGTAGTGCATGATGAGGCCTTTATGGCATATTTCACACAGGCAACACCTGCTAGCGCACTTGGTAAACTGTGCATTGGCAGTCGCCCTGCTAAGCGCAAACCATCAGCACGCTTAGAGAGCTTAAGAGCGATCCCTTATATTTTTGCTTGGACGCAAACTCGATTGATTTTACCTAGCTGGCTTGGTATGGAATCAGCCTTACACTCAGCATTAGCTACAGATAACGTATTGATCAAAGAGATGTTAAAGAACTGGCCATTTTTCAAAAACTTGATTGACCTTTTAGATATGACACTATTAAAAACCTCACCAGAGATTGCTCAATTTTATGATGACAGTCTATCTTTAGATTTACAACGCTATGGTCAAGATTTACGCTCGAAACTAAACACCATGATTAAGGTTAATACGCAGATCAATACACTAACTGATGATGCTCACGCCTCATCTAAATACTCAGCAATCCACTATCGAAAACCGTATATTGACCCTTTGAATTTGTTACAGGCATCTACCCTACACAAATTAGCGAAAGGTGACCTAGGTGCTGAAGATAAAGATATCTATCAAGATGTACTGATGCTATCGATTTCCGGCATTGCTGCGGGCATGAAAAACACGGGATAGTCTCAATTAAAAGTCGTTTCAACGCCATTACATTCATGACACCTGCTAAAAATTAAGGCACAATATCTATCATTAATTTTTTATTGGAGTAAGCCCGCATATGAAAGCTCTAACCATCGGTGGTGCAACATTAGATACAATTATCGAATATGAGCAAATGGAAACCATGGAAATCCAAAAACCGCACACCAAGCAATCCTATTTATTACTTGAGGAAGGCGCCAAAATAGAAGTCACTGACCAGAAATGCTTTAGTGGTGGAGGGGCAACTAATGCCGCTGTTTCCTTGCAAAAACTTGGCTTTAACGTGCGTTTTTTTGGCAAAGTAGGTAAAGATAATATCGGTAAGTCATTATTGCAAGAGCTAAAATCGCAAGGCGTGGACACCTCGATTGTGCGCTACTCTGATCACTATGGTACGGCAACCTCTTATGTCGTGCCATCGCTTAAGGGTGATCGTACAATATTTGCTTATCGAGGCGCTAATCGCGACTTATTAACCGAAGACTTACCGATTGCTGCGATTGAAGAAGCTGATTTTGTCTATGTCACATCGCTTAGCAAAGCCTCTGCCGCGCAGCTGCCGCAAATCGTCAAATTCGCCAAAGTATGTAATACCAAAGTTGCCATTAATCCTGGCTATAGCCAACTTGAAGTTGGTAGTAGCTTTATTTTAGAGGCCTTAAGCGGCATTGATATCTTAATCATGAATTATCAAGAAGCACAAAAGCTCATGAGCTCTTTATTAAGCTGCGAAGATAACCCAACGGATGAAACCGCAATGGATCATCACCAAAACCTGCTACAAGCACAACCTGTTTATCAAGATAGTTTTTTCTCACTAAAAGCTTTCTTTCAAAAAGCATTGAATCTTGGACCACGCATCGTTGTCGTGACTGATGGCAGCGAAGGGGTTTATGTTGCCACCGAGAAAAAAATGTACTTTCATCCCGCACTTAAAATTGATAATGTTGTCAACACACTAGGTGCAGGAGATGCTTTTGGTTCAAGCTTTTGTGGTGCGATATACGCTGGTGAAAATGTGCGTACTGCGATTTGCTATGGCCTGATCAATAGCGCATCAGTGATTCAATATCACGATGCTAAAACAGGGCTTTTAGATCAAGAAACCATTACAACTAAAATTGCCGATGTCCCCGATACCTTAAGTATTGTTGAGTGGTAAGCTTTCTTCTTTATTCTTTCGATAGGCCTGCTTGATCCCAAACGCCTTCAATTTCCTCCAACAAATGATCGATTTCATTCTCGTCAATGAGTGACTCTTCTTGATCAGCAACAATGTCTTCTTTAAAGCGAATATCTTCACTTTCTGATAACATACTGACATCCTCCATCAACTTACGCCCTTCATTTTGCATAGGTTCGGCATAATCTCCTTGATGAAATTGCTCATCATGATAATTATTCTCTGCCATATTGGGTAACTCACGTAAAAAACGCATCGGATCACTTTGATAGAGTTTCTTGGCAATATGCCATTCCAATGAATTAGAGTTCTGCTCAATATGCTTGTAAATTGTTCGCGCATTAGGTGCTAGATTTTTGTATAGCGGGAAAAAAAGCCCAGGAAAATAATCTTTTGGATCAAAATGTGTCAGCTCTTTTTGCATATCTTCATACACAATTGCGGCCTCGAAAAAGCGTTTTGCATTGATCATGCTTTGTAAAATCAGTACTTTTTTGACAAATTTATACCATTTGACTGAGGCAAACTCATCAATATAGCGATTTTTAGCTTCTTTTGGTGGGACTTGTTTTGTGACAGGTTCACTTGCCTGATCAACGTCAGTCGTTAACGATTCCTGTTGTTGTTCTTTATCAAGCAGCCGCTTAATAGCAAACTTAAGCTCTTTGATGGTTTTATTCGTTGTTAATATCGACTTACGTGAGTCTAACTTCAATTCTATTGAAGTTAAGCTTTTCACGGTATCTAATAATAATTCATAAGACTCAATCAACGCATCGACATCAAAGACTTTAACCTGTTTGATTTCAGCGGTTATTTTCATATCTAGCATTTGCACAAAGATATCAATGCCACTGAGTAAAGTAGTATCAAAACGCTCTAAAGGAGATAAGCGTCCTGATAGTATATTTAGCTGCTGATCGTAAGACTTAATACTTGTATTAATATCTGCCAAAGACTTTGCGCTCAAAAACAAATCCGCGGCATACCCCATAAAAAGAATATAGACATCTATACTTTTGGTTTCTTCAACATATTGGCTAATTGCATCGATAACCGCTTCATATTTTCCTTCTTGATATTGATGGACAATGCCACTCATCAACATCGGATTTAAGCGTTTAAGTTGGACAATATCTTCAATCTCGCTTAAGAATGCTAACTGCATATCTACCCTCCTTGTTTTCCTTGTTACGCAAAAAAGTAAATGCCAAGCGGCACCAGAATACATATCGCAATGACGCTCCAGACAACATTCTGCGCTTTACGACTATTGGGCATCTGTTGACGTGAAGTTGTTGTGGCAACAGCTTCTTCGTTTATATTCGCATTTTGATTAAAGTCCTTTAATATCGATTTGACGCGTGAAATATACTGGTGACGCTCGGCATGATTTGGGTTTTGATAATATTTCCCTAAAAAATTATCTTGCAATACCATAAGAAGCACTTCATAGCTGATCTTGGGGTATATTTTATTTGATAGTACTTCATCCAACACATCAAAAACAAACTCACCGCCATCAGTGCGCCCATAAAATTCAGCTTGTAAGGTATCCCAATGGCAAGGCAACTCACGTTCAGTAATCAATAACATAAATTTCTCATCAACATTCGCAATAATCGGGAAAAGGATAAACTCGGCAATTTTACCACTGTAGTCGGTGTTCAGCTGATTTTGCATCGCTAATAATTGTGCCCGAATTTTCTCACGAAATTTGAGAACCTCTTGATCAGTTGTTTTACCCGCATTATTAAGCATAAGCGTTTTTTTAAAATCACTTGCTAAATAGACTAAATCGCTTAACTGCGATAATAATTGAAGTTCACTTTGCATTGTTTCAACCTTCCTTTATCTTTTTATTAGCACGTTTGTTTCATTGATCAAATCATATAAAACCTGTCGTACTGATTCCTTTTCACAGTCTAGCCTTCGCTACTTTGTAACAAAATCATGCGATCACTTATCGCTATGTATACAGCAAGATACTACCATAGCAAACAAATATGTCTAGCCACTAAGAAGCAAAATATTTGGGTTTATACGGATTAAAAAAATAACAACTTAATCATCAGTCCCAAAAGCACTAACATAACAATCTTCTTAAGCCACTTAACATTTGCCTTAAGCACAAATTGCGCACCCAACAAGTACCCCATCATTGCCGCAGGCAAGGCGATCATCACAATGTGCCAGTCAATATTGCCCGTCCATAAAAAATACATCAAAGCGCCAAAGTTCGCCGATAAATTAACAATTTTGGCATTAGTCACTGACTCTTTGGCTGACATCGACAAAATATACATAAACCCCAAGAACAAAAAGGTTCCGGTTCCCGGACCAAAAAAGCCATCATAGGCACCGACAACAAAACACACCAAACTCAAATATAGGTAGAACTTTGGCGTCAACGTGTAGTTACTTTGCGATCGGTAGTTTTTAAACCCGCCAATAAGTAAAATCGTCGGAATAATAATCAGTAACAAGGTTGTCATCAGCTGGTAACTCACCAGATGACTAATCAGTTTGGCACCCAGTAAAGAGCCGATAAATGCCAGTACAACGCCTAAGATAATCGTACGCCAATAAACCTTTACCGAACACAACAAACGAATAACCGCGGAAAGTGTGCCCATCGACATCATCATCTTATTGGTACCCAACACCAAATGCGGCGGCACGCCAACACTTAAGTATGTTGGGATGGTGATCATGCCGCCACCTCCGGCAATACAATCAACAAAGCCTGCAAAAAAAATCATTACAAAAACAAAAGCACCGGATAAAAACGAGATGTGCTCCATACCAATCACTTCATACCAACCAATCGTTAGAAACTATAATGTACTGGTTATTTGAAAGAGTTCCTAACTATTTTTGTGATTAACTGGGAAAAACCCGTGCGTGTATATTTTTTGAACTTCTTGCAGACTTAAAAATGATTGCAACAACATCACAAGTTGATCAAATTCCTCGGAGATTTTAGCATAGGTTTTCTGATAAGAGGATTTCAATATTCGATAATAATAAGCAAGCTCTAGGCTCGCTGTTTTACCAATATCGCTAAAATAAGATGGTGACAAACCTAACTTTTGTGCACGCTTTGGATACCATCCAGCATAGATTAAAGAGCAATCTAGTACTTTTTCAAGCTCATCGGTATTTTTATGTGAGATGCCAGTTAATAGGCTTTGTGCAAAAGTTATGTCTTTAAGCTCAGTATATTTTACATTTCTGAGTAGTGCATAAACAACAAAAGCCTCAACCTCGACATCAAGCTCAATGCCGACGACTTTTTGCGCTTCATCAATCAGATCATAAAATGCTTCAATCATCGTATTTGCAGTCACTACCATAAGTTTTCCTCATTGAGTTATCCTGCAATAAGTATAGTCGGCTTTTTAGGCTATGTAACAATGTATAAATAAGTTGCATCAGCTAGTACCTCGCCCCTTGTGGGAGAGGTCGTGCAGCTTAGGCTGTACGGGTGAGGGGGGGTAATTAAAACGCAACTTATTCTTGATTCATTACTATGGTATTTTATCAAGGTGATTTGGTGATCGTCATACCCCTAAGTGTGTTTTAAGCATCTCATATGCTGCACGAATCCCCATGGCCTCGCCGCCAATCATTCGTCCTGGCATATTCGAGATATTCCATGCCATTAAATCAAAATGAAGCCATGGCGTATTATGCTCAATAAAGCTTTGTAAAAATAATGCTGCACTAATGCTGCCAGCATATGGTACAGAAGCTGAGTTTTTAATATCTGCAACCTGACTATCAAGGAGTTTTCGATAAGAAGCGTATAACGGCATACGCCACACTGGATCTTGTACCCTCTCTGCCGCAAGCGTGAGCTTATGTGCCCAATCCTCATCATTGGCAAAAAACGCTGAAATCTCAGTACCAACCGCAATGCGTGCGGCTCCCGTTAATGTCGCAAAATCGATTACAAGTTTTGGTTTCTCACGCGTTGCTTCAGTTAAAATATCAGCTAATACAATCCGCCCTTCAGCATCAGTATTGGTCACCTCAATGGTTGTGCCATTATACATTTTAATCACATCACTTGGGCGATAGGCATTCCCTGAAATCGCATTCTCAACCGCTGAAATAAGCACTGTTAAGCGCACTGGCAACTGTGTGTCCATAATCAAACGTGCTAATCCCAAGACTTGTGCTGATCCGCCCATATCTTTATGCATCAACAGCATGCCACTAGCCGGTTTAATATCTAAACCACCCGTATCAAAAACCACACCCTTACCAACAAGCACGATATGCGGGTGCGCTTGATTACCCCAATCTAGGCGAATGCGTCTTGGTGCTCTGGCACTGGCACGTCCCACCGCATGAATACCGCGATAGCCTTTTGCTAATAGATCATCACCCACAATTTCTGAAAAAGTAGCCGAGAATGTTTGTGCTAGCTTTTGTGTTTGTCGTGCAATCTCTTCAGGACCCATATCTGCAGCGGGTGTATTGATCATATCGCGGACTAGATAAATCGCGCGTAAGGTTTTCTCAACCTTTGCAAATTTTTTGGGTAAATACAATTTAATGGTGTTAGTCTTTTTATCTGACTTATACGTTAAGAACTGATAACAGCCCAAGCCAAATGCCAAATAGAAAAGTTCGGAATCGACAATATCAAAAGGGTCGGCAACCTGATAATCACCATGCGGCAATGACTGGCATAAGCTCGCCATTGACCACATGTCTTTAACATCGACAACGACTAATGCTGCGGATAACTCACCATTACTATTAAAAAATAAAGCACTCTTACCAGAGATGGCTTTAAAGCTTTGTGCTTTAAGCGTATTTTGCCTTGATTGCGCTTGCTGCTCTAACCAACTCTGGTATTGATCAACAGGGACAACGATTAATTCTACTGCTTCTTTTTTGATTGTTTTGTAAAAACATGAAAATGCCATAATAACCTCACAACAACTTAATTGGTGGAAGTATATTAAAGGATTAACAAGGATTTGAAAGCCTCACCTGCAAAATATACTACTGACTAATCATTGGTGCGCTTAATTTACGAGGGGGATATGAGATATGAGGTGTTACGAGCAATGACTTATTTTCTCAAACTGATGGGAAACGCATAAAAAATACATATTAAATAAATAATTCTACAAACTTAAAACATATCAACTAGATAAAATATCATTCAACATAAGATGATCATCATCACAATGAAATAACTAAAAAGGGGAGAATGCAATCCATTTCGCTGAATTACTGCAAGAGGTCACTCAAAGACAAGACTTTATTCAACAAAAATACAAAATTTTATGTAGGGGATTATGACAACTGAAAAATTTTTCTTGCGTCAAGATATATCAAGCTTGCTGCATTCAATACAACAAATACATCTTCAAACACATGGATCACTAATCTCACAAGAGTTACTCACTCGCTTATATCTCTTACTTGATGATACTCAAAATGATCAAACCATCCTAAATATCATCAGCAGTCAAATAGATATTGCATTTAACAAAGAAAAAATAAATCAACTAAAAAATAGTAATGACAAATTTCTAGTTAAAATAGGGGATAAGTGGACAATCAAGTCTGCCACAGATATCACAAAAAACGATTACACTCTCTACAGATTTGAAAAAAAAACACACGAATTTTCAATAATTAAACCACTTCATCTCTGGGAGAAGTTCAAAGGTAAATTGATTTATTTGCTATTGCTCTCTCTTATTATCAATCTAACTTATTTATCCATTCCCCTTTATATGAATGCTATTTATAGCCGAGTATTGCCTGCATTCGCGACTGCATCGCTTTGGACATTATCAATTATCGTCTTAATGCTATTGGGGCTTGAATTTATCCTTAAAAAAGTAAGGTTAGAAAGCGCTATTAAACTATCTAGCGAAATAATACAGTTCATCGAACCCGCCATACTCAAAAGCACGACTAACGCAGTAGCATCAAAAAATAATCAATGGGGTAAGAACCAACAAACCATCATTCATAGTTTGGGGCAGTTAAGAATGCTCGCATGGCGTGTGATCAGTGGCAACTATATTGATTTACCTTTTTTCTTTCTGTTTTTGTTTTGTATCTGGTTAGTTGGCGGCTATCTTGTACTCGTGCCACTGATTATTAGCATCATTCAAGTTGTGCTAATTTTTTACTTTCTTGGTACTTATCAAAAAAAATATGTTTCAACAAACATTCCAACTGATGGACTTTTAAATTTCATTGCCAACGGAATGAAACATACATTTTTATCTCTATACCGTCAAAGGTATGAGGCGTTTGATATTGCAGAAAATACGCAAACCAAACAAAATAGTCATCTTCACGCCATTATTTTTTTGCTTAGCTCAGCACAAACCGTATTTACCGTTATTTTGGCATTCTATTTACTCCAAGAAAACGTCATATCTCAAGGTGCGCTATTTGCTGTTATCTTATTGGCTGGAAAACTATCTCAACCTGTTATGGGTTTATTAAGCGCAATCCCAACATTTAAACAGGTAAAAGACTTAGTTCATGCTATAAATGATTTTCAATCATCGGAAAATAATAAACAACCGCCTTTTCCCATTAGTCATAATCTTCAGTCACCAACGGCAGATGGTTGGAACATTAGTAAAGTTAATTTATCTTTTGACAACAAATCCAATGTATTTGAAAACGTTAGCTTAGATATTCCGCTACACTCTAGGTTATTGATAATTGCTGAGCCTAGCTCTGGTAAAACATCACTATCCAAGATACTGATGGGCATCATGTCCCCTAGCAGCGGTAATATACAATTTCAACGCAATCAAAGTTATGGCTTTGATGCTTTACAACAAAATGCTTACTACTCTAGCTATCCATACGTTTTATTTCATGAGACCATTTTTAGTTATTTCTGGGCGTCCAAAGAAAAGTGTAGAGCCGCTCTATCCTTAGACTTTATGCATTGGATTATCCCTTATCTAAAAGATGGTATCTATACACATTTCAACCATTTCAGTCAGCTTCTTTCTGATGAAAAACGGCAAATGTTAGACTTAGCAAGGGCGCTAACAAGTGACAAAAAAATATATATCCTAGATGACCCCACAACCTTTTTATCACTCAAAGCGCATAACACCTTTATCGAGAACATGCGCAAACGACTAATGGATAAAGAGATCACACTCATCATTTTTTCAAACCGCACTAGCCTGCTTGAATTGGTTGATCAAGTTTCGGTTCTTACTTCAACAGGTATTGTATTTTCAGATAACAAACAAAATTTTCTAAAAACTCAAAGGACTCAATAAATATGGCACATGAAAAAAGAGATGATATTATTTGGCCAGCTTATGTCGATATGCTAACTGTTTTAGTGATGATTTTTATCATGTTTAGCATTGTATTCATCATTCGTCTAAGTATGTATAACATCGCTCAAAAAATGACGATTGATATACACCAGAAGCCGTCAACAAAAACCCAACCTCATCACACACCGCCTCCTATTGTTTATATGCATCAGAGTGCAAACGTGACAAAGTGGGATTTGACTCTACCGATTGATGACGCCTTAAACTTTTCAAGTTTGCAACAGCAAATGATCGATCAATGGTTGAAGAAGCATCCGAAAAGTAGCAATGCTCGCTATCAAGTTTCCATACAACTTTCAAACAAAACACATGCATCTCTTGGGGCAATGCTACGCAAAATTTACATTCTTTATGCTCAAATTGCTAACTATATGCACACTAAGCACAATATTTTGACAAGTCAAATACAATTCCTCAATCAATCAAATCAAACCTCAAGCACAGCTAATCTGATAAAAATCAGGATACAAAAATGAAACCCTTACTCAAAAAAATAAATAGTCAACAATTTGTTACTGCCGTAAAAAACTCAAGTGTCAATCTCAAGATTATGCTGGCAAGCTTACTTATCGCATTTTTGGTTAGCTTATTCTTCTTGCGTCTTGATATTTTGGTGCATGCCAAGGGTTATCTACAAATCAAATTCAAAAACATCATGCTCGAACACGCTACAGGAGGCACAATCTCAAAGCTACTTGTTCATGAAGGACAACATGTCGAGAAAGGACAACTCCTCGCCATAATAGATAATAGCTATGTTAGTCAAGAATACACCAAGAACACAGGTAGTATTGCCATGCTACAGCTACAAGCTACACGTCTTAATGCGGAGATTAATCAAAAACCATTCATATGGGAAAATATTAATATTAAGGGCGTCACTCAAGCTATGTTTCTGACAGAAAAGAACGTCTATGACAGTGAGATTGATACCTATGAGCAAAATGAAAAACTTGCTAAAAACAGCTATCAGGAAAAGCTTGATGAAATCAAAGCCAATACCATAGACATTGAAGGTTTAAAAAAGCAAAAGCAACTCATCTCAGATCAAGTCAAAATAATTAAAGATTTGGTTAAAGAAGAAGCTGCATCAAAATCTGCATTACTCAATCAAGAAGCCGAAGAGCAAAAGATTCTTAATCAACTTAATACCGCTATTTCTAGACAAGAACTTTTAAAATCTCAAGCTTATGAAGCTCAATTAAAGGTTACTAAAATCCATACCGATTTCATGTCAGATAAACGCAATAAACTATTACAATTAGAGCAACAACTTGCTGAGCTTAACGCCAAACAAACCGGAATATCAGATCGCAAAAAAATTGAGAATGTTTTTAGCCCAACCAATGGAATAATTCAAAGCATCTTTAAGTCTAATGCAGGAGCTTTTATACCCTCAGGAGGTAAACTATTTGAAATATCTCCTGACAATGTTCCTATCATCTGCGTTCTTAAAGTATCTCCAAGTGATCGCGACAAATTGTGGGTTGGCATGCCTGTGAAAATTGCTATTAATTCGATTTCAACGATTGGTGCAAACTTTCTATCTGGAACAGTATCTCTTATTAGTGCTGACACTAAAGATGATAACATCAATGGCAATAAAAGACCGTACTTTGAGGTTGATGTCGATCTTAATGAGCAAGACATTCACAACCAACACATTAAAATATATCCTGGTATGCAAGTCGACGGTTATATTATCGTTGGCAAAAGAACCGTTGCCCAATACATTCTAAAGCCCATGCTTACTGGGGCAAATACAGCACTTACTGAAGTTTAAGAACTCAACCGTATACCCATCACAAACCATCCATGGCAGCTTCGCACACGATCCTTACGCCATCCTAGTTCAGGATGACAAGTCATAGGGTGTCATTGCGAGCATGGATGCGTGGCAATCCATTCTTTATCAGGGATGGTGGATTTAAGTTCGTTGCAAAATCTATATCTACAAGCTACTTCTTAAGGTAGTGCCATTAGTGCATAAAACACTTACTTTTTATTTAATGGTTCACTCGTCATTTTGATCATGTCATAAGGATAAGGTGAAGGTAAATTATCTTGATAGACAATATTGGATGATGGAATTTTTAATGAGTTCAGCATATAAGCTAGTAACTGACTATAGATTAGATATTGCTTTCTTAATAGAGAACCTGTTGAAAAATTCTGATTTTTAGCAACATAGACGACAACGACATATTTTCTATTAGGATGCTGAGCAACCCACGCTTTTACCTTGTCATAGTCAGCCTTGCTTAAGCGATAACTATCAGACTTTAATTTTAAGCTAAAATCCCAATCTGTACGTTTATTTTGCTGCAAATATTTATAACTTTTTGACGATACTGCCTCATTATCTACGTTACTACTTGACTGTTGTATTTCCTGAGCTTGGTTACGTACTGTCATACTAGATAAAAAACCTAAGATCATATTAAAAAATACATACATAATTAAAACAATAACCATTAAGGAGACATAGCTCACCCAAAAGGTTGTTTTATTATTGCCGCCATTATAGGTAAAGGCTTTTCTTTTCACAAATAACTCCTAAATGAAGACTGTTGAGCAAAAGCAGTAAATTCAATCAATAGTTTATTTGATTTCAATTTAACAATTAGCAAGCTGATTTTTATCGAACTCATTATTACTGTCTCATGTGTATAAATTTCAATACATCACGCGTTTCTCCAGCAAGCTCATAGAGGTTAACCAGTGCTTCATAGGCATTGATCTTATCTTTAATTTTTTCTATCAACGCCAAATATAACCCTCGTTCAGAGTTCAATAAATCCAATAACGGTCTATGTCCTGCAAAAAATTCCTTTTTATAGAGTTTATTCACTTTTTTATATTTTGAGACAGTCAATAAGTTAATCGCATAATTCTTACGCATCCGCTGATAAACAATCAAATTATCTTCTAACTGTTGATTGATATTACGCATAGCCATTGTTAGTTTGTCTTCAGCAAGAAACTGGCTCTGTACCGCACTTTCAATTGCTGCTGAATTATATCCTCCGGTAAAGATAGGCATTGTTATACTAACACTTCCACTTAATTTTGGCGACTTAACCGACCGACTCCACTGGGTTGCTCCAGCGTTGACATTAATAGTCGGATAGTCTTGGCTAACTGCTTGTTCATGGTTAAACTTGGCTTGCGATACTTGCGCTTTAAGTTGCTTCAATAGCAAACTATGCTGATAAATATAGTTAAGTGTTAAATGATGTGATTTTGGAAATGATTTTTGCTGAGTGATGCCTTGGTAGAATGTATAATTACGCTGGCTATCACTAGACAATCCAGTGATTGTCTCTAGGTCGACTTTGGCTTTTTGTAATCTCAGTTCACCGTTACTTAAGAAATTATTTGCCTCATCAACAGCAACCTTTGATCGCAATAAATCTGACATAATCGACAGCCCAGCATCTACTCGTTTATTGACTTTATCTGCAATATTTTTAACACGTGCTAAATAAGCTTTATCCGCACTGACAAGTTCAGCATATTGTATATACATGAGATAGTTTTTAATGACTTTCGCCGTCACCATTTGATTGGTTATATCACGTTGCCATTTACTTGCTTGTAATGCGCTATCTTGTGCCTCGTAGGCGGAATAGCGTTTCCCAAAATCATAAATCGTATAGACTGCTGAAATGTTGATGTTAGGCACATCAGAATCTGGGGTTGTATAATCACTACCTTCAAGATAATGAAAATTTGCAAAACTTAATGTCCCTTGTAATTGAGGCCAATATTTAGAGCCTGCCTGCTTAAGCTTTGCTTTGGCAATTTTTTCCTGAATTTTAGATACATCGACTGATAAGTCATAGTGTAACGCTTTGTTAATCGCCTCAGATAAATCAACATAAATAGAACTATTGCTTACTGCTTTCTGTGGTGCTCTAACATCTTTTTCCATTGCAGATATATGGGCTTTAAAGAGCATTTGTGCCGTTGGATATAACACGCGCACATCACTTGATTTATCGCTATGTGTTTTTAAAGCCAATGTCTTTTGTGACGCATTCGTATTTAGCAGCGCTTTGATTTCTATTGGCATAAAGTCAATATATGAAAACGACGGTTGTTGGTCTGCTGTCACTATAGTTGCTACCATACTTAATAAGCCAGTCAAAGCTACCTTAAAAAACTTATTCATAATAACCTCTTAATAATAGTAATTTGTAATTAATTACAATTGACTTTGCTCATTGAGCATTTTTTCTAAACTGAATTTGATCTGAGACATTTGCTGAAGCAGGTTAAGAGATATGTTTGATGATTGCGTAGTAGTGGCTTTTTCGATTCGCTCAACATCATCGACAATTACTGCTTGAAATTTACGGAAAGTAGACATTAAATCACTCACCAAAACACTCATTTCCTCAACTCGATGATGAGATTCTTGAACCAGTAAGTCTGTTGTACTTGCACTATGAGTAATAATCTCCATTAAGTTTTGACTAACTACTGGCAAATCATTCGTAATCTGCAACATTTTCTCATCAACTGCTGCCAAGGCACTCACGCATTGCTGTAAATAGATATCTAGCTTTTGATCAATTGATGCAATAACATGATTATGTTGCTGTTGCATACTTTCTTGAGCGCTATGTAACGTTGCTATCATCTCATTATTTTTTTGCAATAACACGGCAATCTGAGGCAATGTTTCGTTCAATAGTTTAAACGTTGGCTTAGCACCCTTACTGATTAAACTACTATGATTGCCAGACTCACTGTCGGACATATTATTATCTAACATCCAAGCCTTAATCTGCTGAGTAAAATCTGTCGTTGCTCGTGCTAGAATAATCGCAAAAAGCCCAACAATTAAAGAAAATAGTAAGCCTAATAAAGAAGCTGAAAATGCCGTTGACATTCCAGCTAATGGTGCAGTTAATGAATTCAGTATATTTGATGCACTCGACATATTAAGCACATCAGACACCTTACTCATAGTGCGCATCATACCAATAAATGTCCCAAGCAGTCCCAAACCGATCAAAGTCGCAGACATATATTCTAGCGCTTTAATGCTCCAACTTTTATACTCACGCCATTCTTCAATGAGCGCCTCCAAAGCACCACCATTACTTGCTACAAGGTGATAAAACCTCGACCCAAAAATGCTTTTTAGCGCTTTTTCATCAGCAAAAGGCGTATCACTTGCAAGTTCTCTTTGCCATAGATTAGCTTGTTTTCTTAATTGTATTGCACTGCACATAGCATATAAAACAGCCAAAAAACATCCCGTCACAATCAGCGTATTGATCACCGTATTATGTGAAATAACGACGATTAATGCCTTTATATCAACCACAGCAAAAGCAATCATCAGCGCACCCATAACAATAATAAGTGCTGAAAAATTTTTAATCTTTGTCATTGTATTTACCTTTTATCAATCAAATCAACCTGCGATAGCCGCATCATGATGTGTATTATCCACTGAACTATGATGTTCATTACTATGTTCTGAAACCGTATTACGCTGACTATACACATCGATGGTTTTGCCATTTGCATTATATTGATAATGCGTTCTGTCAATTTGCGTGAAAGAACCGCCGTGTAGCCAAGCAATATCTGAGAAGTTATCAACATCAAGTTCATAATGATTATTGGTATCTGTGCGATGCTGATGAATGAAGTTATCTAAATCAAATGTCCAGGTATTGCCAGCTCCGCCATCCTTGATCATGTTTTTGATATCGAATGTTTCAAAGTTGTGAAAGTCTTCAAATAAATCTTCAACATTCAAGTCCTTATTAACATGTATCTGACGATTCAAGCGCAGCGTATCATCACCATTGCCTGCATCAAAGCTATTGCTGCTCTGACCAAAGCGTTTTTCTAAACTTGCCAAAGAAGAGAAATCAAATACATCATCATATTTTGTGCCAATAACATCAAATTCTGATTGTAACTGTCCATTTTGAGAGATATTGTCGCTCACTCCTCCTGTGTCAACGCTATAAGTATTACCTCCTTTACCATCTAAATGAAAATCAATCTCCTGATTTAAGCGGCTAAAATCAACCGTCATATTCTGCTGATATGATCCTCCATTGTATGACTTAATGGAAAGATCAAGCTTGGCATTACCAAAATAGATATGACTATCTAAACTAACATTAGAGTTAGAATAATTCAAAAGGCTAGACTCGCTGTCGCTACCATAAAAATCAAAGGTCTTAAGACTACCATTAGCATAACTTCCAGCATTAAAGTTCAATACATCTAGATGACCATTGATTGTATCGCTACCATCAGCCCCATACGCATAATCCTTGGTAATAGACTCTTTGCCCGCTACAGCTCTTAAGTCAACGGTTAACTTTTGAAAGTAATTTGTTGAACCATTGTTAAATGTATTATAGTCATGCTGCCCTTGCCCTAGGTACTGATTAACCCCAATGTCAATTTCGTAATAATTTTTGTGTCCTGCATTATTAAAGTTATAGGTATCATTACCTGCTCCTGCATATACAAAGTTATCGGCATTATTATATCCCTTAATCGTATCATCACCATGCCCACCTTGTACTCTACGCACATGATGAATCTCATCATTAACAGCGGTTCGTTGATCAGTGACTAAATCATTATTTAAATCAATCGTTAGCGCATCATTCATTTTAGAATATGACAATACAGAACCAGTCAATCCACCTCCACTAAGATAATCAAAACTTACCACCTCATAATCTGGCATATCAAATACGTTGTTACCTACCATCGCATGAATATCGACAAGACTCATGCCAGCGTACGTTGCATCAATGTTTAGATTGGCGTTAGCCGCATTTATATTAAGATAGTTATAATTTGTATGAAAAGTGATTTTTTCAATCGCGTTAAATTGACTGGAATTATAACCACCTACACTATAGAAAGTCCCTTGATGCTGACCATTAATAGTTATCTGGCTAGTATTAGTATTAGTTCCACTAAATATAATCTCATCATTACCATCACCACCTGCCAAGTTATAGTTTCCATAAGAGCCATCCTCATAAGAGAAAATATCATCACCTTTGCCACCATTGATCTGATAGGTCACACCTGATGTTCGGTTATAATCATCACCTGTGTAATGATTTTTCAGATGAAAAACATCATCATATTGACTGCCTATGATATCGGTAAATGTAACATGTGGCGCTGAGCCAGTACTCGCTTCGAAAGTATCGACACCTCCACCTGCTTTAGTGATTGTCCCCAAATCGGTCATGGTAATATGAGCGTCTTGATTATCATAACTTATCTGATTATTAAAATTGAAATTACCCATCGCTCCTTCTGAGTGCTGCTGATAATTGGCATTATTGCCCTTGGTTGAGACAACTACATTGTTTTGTCCTTGTAAAGTTAATTGTCCATCATAGTTGTCTGATAAACGGTAGGTCGCATTACCTTTTTGTGTACCTATAATGTTCTGAATATGTGTTACTTTATTGGCTAAATATGAACCGCTATTATCGGTGATTATCCCATTTTGCAGATCAACATTTAAACCAACATTCCCGACTTCTGATAAATCGACTGTATTGTTATGACTGCCAACAGCACCACCGTTAATGGACATGCCATAAGCACCGCTGAGAATAAAGGTGTTATTATCACCATAAGCTACCGCGTCAAAACCATAATTGCCTTGTGTAAACGTAGTGTTCCCTGTATTTAAGCCCTTAATTTCAGTTAATTGACCACTTTGTAAAATGCCTAAGACACCTTGATCTGAATCGATCACACCGCTTTTTAGATTAACATCCAAAGTAGTCACATCATGACTGACCGAAGGATCCGAATAATCTATGATCAACTGTCCTCCGTGAACTATATAATTAACAGGTTGCATGCCAGCATAAAAACTATTGTGAACAGTTGTTACACCTTGATAGCTTTCAATGGCAATACTGCCGTCGCTTCCTGACTGCGCCGCACTGATATTGACTTCAGAAGTTTGTGCATATAACTTTAGATCGATATCATTGTTTGTGCCGCTATCAAGCATGATATTAATCGTATCGTTTATGCTATTGGCATCCCCTTTGAAATCGGCTACACCACTATAGTAGTTGATCGTATTAGTTTTACCATGCCCTTCGATATAAGCATTTGCTGACTTGTTTTGTCCTATATTATAAACATTAGTTGCATTAGAATGATCACCACTGCCGCCACCAATAAATGCCGTATGCGCACCATCAGCAAAAAAGGTATTATGTGACGCATTGCCTCCGCCAACAACCGTTAAATCACCATTATTATTAATGTGGATTTCGCCACCTAGTTCACCGATGACAACTTCATTAACAGCGCCATTGACGGTATCACTTCCGATTGATGTATTTGATGCAGAGCGCTTATCTACTGACATTTCATTGCCATCAACTGTGATATTGGTTACATCATTCAATCCTGAATAATCGATCTTACCCAAACCACCAAAGCTAATATGATCATTACCTTGACTGCCAATGACCTCGTCAATACCTTTGCCTGTACTTATATTATCATCTGAGGCACTCGTGATGAATTGATCGTTATGATTTGTGCCAATATATTGCTCGACATTGTCAATATGATCTTGCTTGTTACCACTATGCATAATAGTGCCATTGTTAAGATCAACGACAATGCCATCAACAGCTTCTGTTGAATTGACAGGGTTAGTCGATACAAAGTCGATATGCTTTAGATCAAAGCTAACCCCGGTATTTTTGGCACCCAAAGCACTGTAATCAACCGTGTCACTATCTTGACCACCATCAAAAACAACTTCACCCCCATGAGACACAAAATGATCATCACCTTTACCCGCTGCAAAGGTAGCTTTGGTTGTTGTACTACTGATAAATGTATCTGACGCTGAACTTCCTTTAATAACTTCAATATTTTTTAATGTTTGTTCAACTTTTTCTATACCGTTATTAAAAGCACCACTAAAGCTATTCACGCCGTTATCTGTTCCAGTAATCGTCACACCATTAAGATGATTGCTGTAATCAACCGTATCATTACCGGCGCCACCATCATAACTATCACTACCTCGGTCTGAAGCTAAGATAATGTCATCAAATTGACTGCCAGTGATTTCTTGAGCATTTGGATGAGTACCGAGCATAAAAGTACCATCACCATCTGTTGTCTGATATGGATTATCAGTAATATCGAGTTTAATAACATATTCAGTACGCCCTTGTTTATCAGCAGGGCTAAAGTGAATGGTAATAATTTTATGTGCACTCGTATCAGACGTATCATAATCTATGGCAAATTGGTTTTTTGATAGATCAGGCTGCATATCACGCGTGATTATTGTTATATTGGATGACCCACTACCTGTGATACTGCTAATCTCGGAACCTGCAGGCAGCTCAAAGATTTTTTGTAAATTTGTTTCTTGTTTAGATGATCCGGCTTGATTAGCATCAACCGTCCAGCCATGATGAGATTGAGACAGATCCAATACCACAGGCGCTAATTGCGCTTTTTGTCCCAAAGATTGATCTGGACCTCCCACCGTAACCGTATGATTTGCATCATTATATCTCGGCTGCGGAATATACATGTTTAAATCAGGTGATACGGTTAGCTTTGGTGACACTGTCGGATCATTGTTTTGCGAGGTTTCACTATGACTATTATTTTGGCTTTGCGCTTCAACAACCGGAACATTTGTCGCTGTAATGTGGTTAGTATTATCAGCCTCCTGTGAAGTCTCTGAAAGCATATTATTGATTGTTTCATTGACATCACTTTGCAGGTTACTTCCATCTTCATTTGATTGGCTTTCTGCACTTGCTGTCTCATCAATCACATAAACTTTGGTCTGTTCATGGTTTTGTGTTATATCTTGCTGAGTCTTCTCATGTGTTAGGTGACCATCTGTATTAATGATATTGGCAGAGGCAATATCTAGTACCTGTTGCGCCGTTAGCGTCTTACCATCGGAAAAGTCCAGTTCAAATGCTTTTTTGTCTAGACTCGCAAGCTGCCCACCAAAGACAAGATGATAAACCTCGCCATTCTGTGCTTCGATCAAAACATCCTGACCATCTAGCGCAAACTTGGCGTGCGCAAAATCAATAGGCAAATGGTTGTCTTGAAATGTTTTTAACAACACCACCTTTTGCAAAGAGGGATTTTGCAACGCTTTCTCCGTAATATGTTCACTCATTTGAACGCTCCCCACGTTTATAAAAATGTAAAATCTATACTTTAAACACTAAAAAAACTAAACCCCAAACGTATAACTAACCCCAAGCGTAAATGCTTGAATTGGATTAGTATTATTTTGTCCCGCTTGAGGGAATACTGCCTTGTCTTTCTTGCCCCAGATATATTGATATTTTGCAAAAATATTAAATCTTGATGTCACTTGATAACCAATGCCAATACTTACGACAGGATTCCATTTTTTACCCAGTTCATCATCTTGATTTGCGCCACTACCATAGGTCACTCTTTGGACAATATACGCCATCCCCACACCCGCTAACAAATTCATACCAACTGGCAAAACAACTTGTGCGGTTAACTGAATTGGCAAAGCAAACGTTGCTTTGTAATCGATATCATCACTTCCATAACTTAGTAATTTATGTCCATACATAAGATTGGTCTGTATGCCTAATGCTAGCCATGAGTTAACTGCATATTGCCCTCCAAGGTCAATACTGCCAATTGCTCCACCTGATTTTTTATCCAAACTACTTTGATCCCACAATGATCCAGTAATTTGACCATAACCACCCTCAACACCAAGAGTTAATCCACTTTGAGCCATTGCTTGATGTCCATTTGCATTTGCCATCGCAATTGTTGATAGCGCAAATCCCATTACTGATATTAATTTTTTCATAAGCACCCCCATAATTAATGCTTTTTAACGATTCCACGATTTACTTAAAAAATTAAAAACATTCACTTCTGCTTTATAAAAGTTTTCCTCAAATACTGAGGGCTTTTCATAAACTGATTTCAAGTGTTCATTGATCAATTTGATCCGATGTTTACGCAAATACTTATTAATCGTTGAAACTGCATATCCTGTTAATTGAGATGCTTGCTGAGCAGTAATACCTGCTGCAGCAAAGTCATCTAACAATTCACTTACTGAACACTGGTGTACATTTTTAGCGTACTGAATAAAACATTCCTTATTTTTTCCCATCGATACAGCCTTGCGTCTACACTTCATCAACCTTATCTATCACAATGGTGGTTTAATGACCTTAAGCCATCCACGTCAATCCAACTAGAGCGCCTAGACCATTAATATTATGGTTATGCCCCATTATCGCGATACTTGGCATATATTGCGCTTGAACGTTGACCGACAAATGGCGATTTAGGTTATAAGCACCGCCTAAACCAATATCATACAAATAAAGTAAGCTCCCTAAATTAGCCACAAGGCTTAAGTTTTGATTAAAGTGTTTACTAAAGTACAGCTCGGGAACCGGCAAAACCGCATTACCATTGCTTTTGATAAAATTGTAAAGTCTAATACCTACGCCATAATGCACAGATTGCCAATTATCAGCACTAAACATCCAGCCATAATCAAGATCTTGCACGTAGTAATCACTGCGATCGGTATTATAGGTCTGGATTAAAATATCCGCTTCATTCTGGCGCATACTCCAGTAACCATTGCCAATAGCTAGTTTAAAACCATCTGTTACTGGATGATTATTTACAAGCATGGTTCTGGCATTGCTCATTACAAAAAAGATTAGCAATCCACAAATCATCATTACTTTTGACACCATTTTATTTTCTCTTTACCGTTCTTTTAACACTTAAATATTATTAAGCAGTGACAACACTCCCCGTGATCTAGCGACACTATAACGATGCAAAGTCACATAAATATGTAAACATATGTATTAATTGCAAAATATCGATTATTGACTCTTGAGTGCTAAATAATCGCAATATGATTCAGCTAATTGACGACAAACTTTCCCCAAGCTCTTTTAATCCAAAGTGAGATACATACATAGAGAGGCACCAAGATATAACCTTGAAACATCAACTTTAAAACACTCTTTAGTAACACCCCTTTCTTACTCGATTAGTTTTCTCTTGCAACTTTTACTAAAAGCTCTGTCTGACGAGGTAACGTTGCAACAATTTTTTCCCCTAAAAGTTTTTGCCATAGCCACGATAGATAGCCTTTGATCTGAATAGTTGTTGTTATACAAATCTCTTCCTCAAATTCTTCTATCTTATGAACCCCATAAAGATGCCCAAAAGGCAATCGAAAATAGTCAGTAAAAGATTTATTAGGAGTGCACTCCACTAACTTCATTTTAAGTTTTGGACCGCCTTTTGGCTTAAAGTGAAAAGTGTTACCAGTTTTAAAATCTCCATCCATCGTTGCCCACTCAGTATCATCATCCCAAAGAGATCGTTTTTGAATATCTGACCAAATCGTCCAAATTTGTTCAGCAGTAACATCTCTATAGGTCTTACTATAACTCTTTATGTATGCCATTTTTCACCTTTATAATTAATATACTCAGGATAAACTGTAAAACTTTATCTCACTTGGCTCAAAGATAAACCTTTCTTACATCTTATCTTATACCTGTGGATTTTTTAGTATGAGCCTAATGTCCATAAACCGATTCTTTGTTTTACTCAGGAATCAAAATACCTTCATCACCGACCTTCATAATTGAAAAACCAGCTACGTTTCCTAAGAAAACATCACCACTTGCATCAGCATTTATTCGATAAACCATATTAGCTTGCAAACCATCGTCCGTTGTTTTACGCAACCACGTATTACCACCATCAGTAGAGTAAATAACCCCAAACCCCCAAGTTGCGACATAAATGGTACCATTGGCAATGATTGCTCCCTCAATATAGCTCCCTGCAGGCATACCCAAATCAACCGCAGTTTTAGATACCCAGTTGTTCCCGCCATCAGTCGAGATTAGCAATATTGGCTTGCCCGCACCATAGTTCCACGTATTAATGAGGACATTCTGACCACTTACAAAGACACCTCCTTGAGAGCCAAAATAGGTTGCTGGATTATATTTTTTCGTCCAATTGGTTCCGCCATCGGTCGACACCCAAAGCCCATGATTACCAAATAGATAAATATTATCGCCCTCGCCGCTAATGCCATATAATTGACTACCAAAGCTGTTATCCGGTGCAGACCAAGTATTACCATTATCAGTTGACTTAACCAAACCACCATAGGTTGGCACAAAAACATCACTACCTAATGTATAGACACCATTTGCACTACTATTGAAGGTTGCCTTAGGAACTTGCGTCCAAGTTTTGCCATTATCGCGCGAATAATTAATTGTGGATTGCCCATTTCCTACCATTAGGTATAAAGTGTTAGAATTGGCATCCTCCCAGACACCATCCACCGTATCACTTGAAAGCCCATTTTTAGAATTATAATTCTGCCAATTAACGCCATCATCTTTAGAGATATACAATCCCGTTGATATCGTGCCGGCATAAAGTGTGCCATTTAAGTTATTAATAAATGAGACTCTATCAGCATAAACACCTGGTGCCGAGTATACAACTTGCCATGAATTACCATTATCCGTTGATTTAGCTAGTGCATAGCCAGTGCCTGCATATAGCACATTACCCACCTTTGAGATTGCTGACGTAAAATCACCAGGCAAATTATTATTAGAGCTATTCTCCAACGTCCAATTAACACCATCATCGTGTGACACAGAAATTCCATTACCTGAGGCAAGAAAAATATCATCGCCATCGGCATAAATTCCATATACCGCTGCATACTGTAATTGTGGTAATGTTGAGTTTGTCCAGGTGCTACCATTGTTAGTTGAGACTGAATACCCTTGATACCCGCCAACATAAATTTTGTTACCATCAACATAGATTGAGCGGTTATCGTTTAAGATCCCATCTGCTACCGTTTTGGTTGTCCAAGTTGTTCCGCCATCTGTTGAAAAAGACACCCCTCCTGGACTACGTGTTGTTAAATAAATCTCACCATTATTCTTTGTAACCATTCTCACATCATTACTTGTCAGACCATCTGCCGTTGTCTTAGTTGCCCAAGTAGCTCCTTTATCTGTCGAAATGGCTAATCCCGCATTTGTTGCTAAGTAAACATCATCACCTGACGCATAGACATAAGCCACTGAATTACTTGGCAAGCCATCGACTGTTGTTTTTGTCTGCCAAGTTTTGCCGCCATCGTGAGATAAAGATAAACCGGCATAAGTTGATACATAAATATCATCACCTGATACAGTAACATTACTCACTGAACTTGGATCAGCAATTTCAGGTGCTGAAACTGTTTGCCAAGTTTGTCCATTATCCTTTGAGATACTTAGACCTAATGTCGCAACATACATGACACCATTTTCAACGACAACATTACCCGACGCACCAGGAATTAAATTGGTCAAAGCATTACTTGGAATAAAGCCACCCGTAGGATATACATCAACACCTAACAATGTGCCTGTACTATTATTGCCATTATTTGACGTATTACCATAGACCAATGAATAGAGCTTTTGCTCATGTGTTGTTGCATTCGGTGCCGTATAGGTATAGTTGTTAGTACAATAACCTCGACCTAATAATGTCGCACCACAAGTATTACTAGTCGATGCGACTAAGCTGCCATCATTCGGCAAAATACTCATCGTTAAATTATTAAGGCTTAATGAGCTATTGTTTCTTGCCTTTAGTGGAATCTCCATCGACTTGCCACCATTTATTACCAAACGATAACTATCCGACATCTGCAGCTGACTGGATGACGATGATCCAAGCATCAATTGATTGACTTGATCAGCATTATTC
>NZ_JBQAJM010000017.1:0-53002 GCF_052030685.1 Cysteiniphilum sp. 19S12-1 | reverse complement strand
GAGGGTTTGAGGGGCGTTAAATTGCAAAAAAAGTTTGATTTGAATACTTAATAATCAAAAATTTACCAACTTGGGTATAGTAGGGGCGTATTGCATACGCCCTATTAACACAATACCTTAAAAGATTCTGTCCTGATGTCTAAAGATTAATGACACTACCTTAAGAAGTAGCCTGTCAATATAGGCTTTACAACGAACTTAAATCTACCATCCATGGCAGCTTCGCACTGGATTGCCACGCATCCATGCTCGCAATGACATCCTATGACTTGTCATCCGTAAGGCAAGATGGCGTGAGGATCCAGTGCGAAGCTGCCATGGATGGTTAGTGATCCTGCTAAAGGTAGTGCCATTAGTCTAAAGATAGATCGAATTTAACTTGATTATAGGTTTTGACCTATATAAAATGTGAGCTATAATTTAAAGAAGGAAGTATTTATGTGGTCAGTTATAACAACTGATTTGTTTGATGGTTGGTATGATGCACTAGATGACACCGATAGAAGCAACGTCTTAGCTTCTATGATTGTATTACAAGAAAGGGGGCCAGCACTTTCTAGACCATATGCTGACACCATTAAAGGCTCAAACCACAAAAATATGAAAGAGCTAAGAGTCCAAAGTAAAGGTAAGCCAATACGTATATTTTTTGCTTTTGACCCAAAACGAAACGCTATTTTATTATGTGCTGGAAATAAAACAGGTAAAGATAAAAGATTTTATGAAGTTATGATACCCATTGCAGATAAAGAATTTACGCTTTATTTGACTAAAAATAAAACGCAGGAGTAAGACATGGCTAGAACACTTAAACAGATACTTGCTCAAGAAAATGAAAAAGTTGTCACAAACGCCAAACAAAAGGCAGAGGCTATACTTTTGGATATACATTTATCTGAGCTTAGAGAAAAAGTAAATAAAACACAGGTTGAATTAGCTAATATACTAGGTATTAAACAGCCAACAGTTGCGGAGATGGAAAAGCCTGGGCGTGATTTAAAGCTATCTTCATTAAAAAAATATATTGAAGCTACTGGCGGAAAGTTAAGATTAGATATTGAACTTCCAGACGGCACACACTATGGCTTTTCTGTTTGAAACTAGGGCTAATTCAACTGATTTACTTTTAAACGCTTGTGTGTAGCGAGATTTTGCCATTTTTTGCTCCTCATTCTGGTGGACTCATTGTCCCAAATTGAGGGGTGTATCATTATTCTAAATGATGATTCTTATTGATCTGTGCGATGATCTTATCTTCTTCTTTCCAACGTTCGATCAATGCACGGCGATCTTTAGCAAGATAAGTATAAACCACAGGAACAACGAAAAGGGTAAAAAGCGTACCAATTGTCATGCCCGATGCAATCACAATACCGATAGATTGGCGACTTACAGCACCGGCCCCTGTGGCAATGACAAGTGGAATAACACCAACCACCATTGCAGCCGTTGTCATCAGAATGGGACGCAAACGAAGAGCAGCTGA
Source organism: Cysteiniphilum sp. 19S12-1 (assembly GCF_052030685.1). Lineage (NCBI taxonomy): Bacteria > Pseudomonadati > Pseudomonadota > Gammaproteobacteria > Thiotrichales > Fastidiosibacteraceae > Cysteiniphilum > Cysteiniphilum sp. 19S12-1. Next base: position 51,516 of record NZ_JBQAJM010000017.1, on the reverse strand, counting down.
CTTTAGAATTGCTTCTACCTTGCTATAGCCTTCTTCTTGCAGTTTATTGGCAAACTCTACTAACAAGATCCCGTGTTTACTAATCAGACCAATTAAGGTGATCAAACCAACTTGCGTGTAGATGTTAATAGATGCATAGCCTAAATTAAACAATTGCCCTAGATACAGTGGAATTAACGCACCACAAATCGACATCGGTACACTGATTAAGATAATCAATGGGTCTCTAAAGCTTTCAAACTGTGCCGCAAGCATTAAGAAGATAACAATCAGTGCAAATAAGAAGGCAATAGCCATTTGGTTGCTGTTTTCTAAGAACTGACGCGCGGAACCGGCGTAATCATGCGTATAACCTTGAGGTAATTCTGTTTTAGCAAGGTTTTGCATATATTCAATGGCTTGACCTTGGCTAACGCCCGGTGTAGTTACTGCATTAATGGTTGCTGAGTTTAATTGTTGGAAACGGTTTAAACTCAATGGCACACTTTGTGTTTTAAATGTCACAATAGCTGACAATGGAATCAGCTTACCATTTGTGGTGGTAATGCGAATTTGTCCAAGCTGTTCTTTGGTTAACTTAAGATGATCAGCAAGCTCAGGAATGACCTGATAGCTATAACCAAGCATGCTAAAGTAGTTAACGTAACCACCAGAGTAAGCATAACCAAGGGCTTGGGCGATTTGCTGCATGCTGATACCTAAAGAGGCAGCCTTTTCGCGGTCAATTTTCACAATCATTTGCGGGTTGTCAAATTGTAGATCACTTTGGGCAAAGACAAATAGTCCACTTGACATCATTTTGTTGATAACATCATTAGCAATGCCATAAATACTTGGATAACTATTAACGGATTGGATGACAAACTGCATCGGTGGACCAAATGAAATACCTGGTAGCGATGGCATTTCAAAGGTGTAGATCTGTGAACCTGCGACATTATTGACAAGGTTTTGCAGTATGGGTTTTATTTCCATTTGCGTTTCTTTACGCTCACTCCATGGTTTTAAGACGACACCGCCAAAACTGCTATTACTTTGTGGATAGCCATTAACAACAAAGGTCGACTCAACACCTGGTAAGCTTTGCATATCTTTATAAAGTACAGGCGCGAAGGTGTTTAAATAATGGATGTTAGCCGGAGAAGGTGCGGTTCCTTGAATCCCAATAAATGCTTGATCCTCCGTTGGCGCTAACTCTGACTTGGTGCCCATAAATAATGAGTAGCAACTGATTATAACCACTGCACCAAATAAAATCACGACAATACGTACACTCATTACAAGACGCAAGGCACGTTCATAAGCATTTTTGAGTTTTTCAAACAGCTTATCAATAAACTTAACTGTTTTTGCTTCAGTAATTGATTTAGATAATACTTTTGAGCACAACATGGGGGAGAATGTATAAGCAACAATCCCAGAGATAACAACTGCCCCTGCTAATGAATAAGCAAACTCTGTAAATAAAATGCCAGTTAAGCCGCCCATCATGCCAATGGGTAAATAGACAGCAACAAGGGTTAATGTCATTAAAATTACAGGGTTGGCAATTTCCCTAGCACCTTGAATAGATGCCTCAAAAGGAGTGGCGCCTTCTTCGATATGTCGATAAATGTTCTCGAGCACAACAATCGCATCATCAACCACCAGACCAATGGCAAGCACCATTGATAAGAGTGTTAATAGGTTAATAGAAAAACCCATTAAAAACATCAGTAAGAAGGCGCCAATCATTGACAAAGGAATGGCAACGACGGGGATAATAACCGATCTAAAGGAACCAATAAATAAGAATAAAACAACGGTTACAATGATAATGGCCTCAATCAGTGTTTTTACAACATCTTCAATAGAGGCTTTAATATAAGTGGTGTTGTTGTAGACAATATTCATGTTCAAGCCAGTTGGTAGACTTGCTTTAATGGTTGGCAAATCTTTCATAATACGATCAACAACGGTTAAGACGTTGGCATCAGATGCAGCAACAACACCGGCAAAAACACCATATTTACCGTTAAAGCTGACATTAGCACTATAAGTTTGCGCACCGAGTTCAACTGTCGCAACATCGCCAAGACGCACGAGATTGCCATTCTCATTTTTTACCACTAATTGTTTATAGCTTTGCGCGTTATCTAGGTTGGTAGTCGGGTTTAAAGTGACATTGAAATAAGGACCTTTAATTTGTCCGCCGGCAGCAATTAAGCTATTGGCTTGCAAGGCCTTGGCAATATCATCAGGGGTGACATTAAAACGTGCCATCTTGTCGTAGTTTAACCAGACACGCATTGCATAATTCTTTTCACCCCAAATCATAACGTTGGAAATGCCACCTAAAGATTGTAGTTTAGGCGTTAGCTGATTTTTAATATAAGCAGTAATTTCTTGTTCATTTAAAGCATCACTGGTAAAGCCCAAAATAAGGGATGGAAATGAATTGCCCGATTGCATATCAATCGACGGGGATTGTGCACCACTTGGCATGACATTTTGTACTGCATTGACTTTTTGAACCACTTGACTCAAGACATTATTAGGATCAGCGCCAAGTTTTACGTTAATTGTTAAGGTGCTTAGACCAAGCACACTTTGTGAGGTCATGTAATCAATGCCATCTGCAGCCCCCACGGATTGCTCTAGCGGGGTTGTGATAAAGCCTTGAATAACTTCAGGGTTGGCACCTGGGTAGGCGGTTGTTACAATAATGGTTGCATTGTTCATATACGGGTACTGACGTACCTGCAAGGTAAATGCGGTTCCTATCCCAGCAACGAGTATCAGTAAGCTGATTACCGTTGATAGCACAGGCCGTTTTATAAAAATATCAATAAAATGCATATGCCGTTTTCCTATGGATTGTTTTTGAAGTCAACGTCATTATTGATAACAACACTAACACCATTTTGCAGTTTGTTTTGACCAGAGGTTGCAACCATATCACCAGCTTTAATGCCTTGAACGATAACCTTATTGTCATTGGTCATGGTTGTTTTAACTGGAACCTGCTTGGCGGTATATTGTTGTTTGCCTGTTGATACGAGTTGGACTTGACCATCTTTCATAGCACTGTACTCAGACATCACCGGTTTCCCATCTTTGAAATCTGGCGCAAGTACATAAACTGTTTCACCATAAAGGGTGTAGCTTACCGCATTGCGTGGGATAATGATGGTGTTTGGAATCGGTGGTAGAATTAAACTCACATCAAGGAACATACCAGGATAGATTAAATGTTGTTGATCTTTATTATCAAAGGTTGCCTGAATGTTAAGCGCTCTGTTGTCACTCGTGATTTGTGAGTTAATGGCAGTAATTTTTGCTTTGAAAGTAACCCCTGGATAAGCGTCAGATGTAAACTCGATCTCACCACCGACTTTGACATTACTAAAGTTATTCTGTGGAATACTAAAGTCGATATAAATTGGAGAGATTTCAGTCAATGTTGCCGCACTGTTGCCAGCACTGAAGTATTGACCTAAGCTGATTTGACGCAAGCCAATTTTGCCATCAAATGGTGCTTTTACTGTGCGATAGTTGATATCAGCCTGAATTGACTCAACATTAGCAAGATTGGCATTGTATTGCGCCTTTGATTGATCTGCTGTTTGTTGTGAGACGGCTTGACTTTCTAAAAGATCGGCATCACGTTGGTAGGTGATTTTAGCAAGTTCCAAATCAGCTTGTGCTTGTTTTAACTGTGCTTGTAATTGTTGCGTATCAAGTGTGAATAATACATCACCTTTTTTAACCATTTGTCCGGCTTTAAAAGAAATGGTTGATACCAAACCAGAAGCTTGAGCGGTAACATTGACATTTTGAATGGCAACAGCTTCACCAATGGTTTTCACACTTGGATACCATGTTTCAGATTTGGCGGCAGTCGCCGTGACTTCAGGTGCTTGCATTTTCCAAGTTGCCATGGCTGAAGCCTTTTTACCATTAACAAAACTGGCAAAGCCAAAAATGCCGCCAAAAATAACGACAAGAATGGCGATGACGATAATAAAAGCTTTAATAAGCTTTTTCTTGGGTGCTTTTAGGGAGAGTTCAGCCATGATTTATCCTTCTGTTTTCATATTTTTTGTTTTATTTATTGAATTGCGATGGTTATAAAATAGAAACTGCCAAAAATGTAGCGTACTAAGTACGATAAGGATAATAAAACTATAACTTGCCATACTTAAGCCAAACAATTGCCAGTCAACTTGTGAGCAGTCAGGCCCACTTGTGAAAAGCGACTTTAAGAAATCAAGAAAGGGTAGGTTATGAAATAAACTATCGACACCCGCTTCACAGCTACCGACATATTCACTTGGATTTATCTGCATCCATACTTGCTTTAAGGCAACCAATGCACCAAGCAATGCAATTACGCCAAGGATAAAGCTATAAATGCGCACACCCGTTATTTTAGGTTTATGGATAAGCGCAACAAGAGAGAGAATGCTAATTAATAAAATAGCAAATTGTTGCAATAGGCACATCGGACAAGGTTTTAAACCGGTTAGTTCAAAATAGATAATGCCAGCAATCACCAAAAGACCAATGATAAATGTTTTTAAATAGATTTGCGGGCTTTTAAATCCGTGCATAGTGATTTCCTTTAAATTCAAATTGCTTTGTGCGTTTTGGTTATTATAGAGTAAAACGTGCTTAGCATAGTAGATGCTCGCCGAAAATAATGACGAAAAGTTGTAAAAACACTAAAATTATGCCAATTTGACAATATTTGCATAGCTACTTACTGCTTCTTTAACCCCGAATTAGAACAGGCGTTCATTTTAGCGAGGGTTTGCAGTAAATCCAAAAGGGTTTGTGCATTTTTGTATTAAATGATGTTAATGTTATGAAACATGTGACAGTGATGTTGATTTTGAGATGGGTTTCATCTTGAAAGAAAGCGCTAAGCAAATACAGAATAAGACAATAATCAGTATAAATATGCGTTGATAGATTTCAGCCGGATAGATATGTGTGTTTTGCATTTGATGGCTACTGATTAGATGAATCAAAATGCCGACAATCTGAATGCTTATTGCTCCTAATAAAACTGAGAACATATTGGTGACCCCTAGAGCAATGCCTGAGTATTGACGTGGCACCAACAATGCCGAGCGGTTATAAGAGGGGATAATACCAGCATTGCAAATCCCATAGCAAAAATAAACAGCTTGCAATTGAAGCAGTGATAATCCAGGCACGTAAATAATCACAATCATTAAAATAAGGCACAGTAAAGCCGATAAGCGCATCAATTGTAGTGCGTTACAAATACTATTTAAAAAGCCAAATAATGGACAACCAAACACCATGCCAATAAAAATCAAACTGGTGGTAAATGCTGCATCAGTGTGTGTAAGCTCTCTGAAACTTGCAGTAAATGATGCGCCCCACATCTCAGCAAAAACCGTTGTCGGACCATACAAGCAACCAATAAACAAGCAGTTTAACCATAGTGCTTTATTGTTGACAACCTCTTTAATACCTTGAGATATTTTACTGCTGTTGCTAGCTGTGAATTGTTGGTTAGTCGTGCTGTGTTTACTCATCCAAAGCATAAGAAAACCGATGATAAAAAATAGTATCGCGAAACTAAGCATGGCAACTTCAACACCAACATGATGCACATAAATACTCATTGGCGCCTCACCAACCGCCGCACCAAGCATGCCCATGGCTTGAGTGATGCCAGTGAGCATGGCAAAGATGCTCGGCGTGAAGAAGTTGATCGCTAAACGCAGTGTACCAACAAACGCAAATGCACCACAAAATCCCATCAGCATGCGTGCAATAATGGCAAGTGTTAAGCTATTGGCAAGCGCGAAAATAATACAAGCAATACCAGTGATAAACGCTGCCAACATCATGACTTTTTTAGGACCAAATTTATCGGTAATCATCCCTACAGGGATTTGCATGAGGATATATGGATAGTAAAAAAAGGCAGATAAAGCGCCGAGTCCCGCGGCAGTGACTGAGAACTTGTCAGATAATTGAGGCAACATCACACTGGGAGAGACGCGCAGGAAATACTCGCAAAAGAAGAAAAATGCCCCCAAGAACCAGATGAATAAACTTAAATGTACTTTATTAGTTGCTATTGTCGCTTTCAAAATCTAATGAGCGTTTTTTTAAACGAAAAAACATTATGACTTTGCGCCAAGGCGATTGCAATGCGCAAATGCTAAATACTTTTGCATAATATGTAACGAATTTAAACCAGTTGTTTTTCTGCAGCCTCAAACACTGATTTAAAGTCAAATAGCACACTTATCGCTTCAAGCGATATAGGTTGAGGGGGTACATCATGCGCCACATACTGCTCATGTTAATATTAATATTTTTCCTCCTAGCACAATGAACTTTGATTGACCCTTTGTAGCGTTCCCAACGTACCCATATTGTTATGAGCAGCTGTTTAATAATTATGTGCAAAAAGACATTATAGAGTTCTTAAAACTGGGAAAGCCTGATGTTGTCATTCGGCTTGTTGGGTTGCTTGCGCATAGTTCTGGTCAGCTACTCAACTTTCAGCAATTGGCAGCAGACTGCCATGTTAATGTAGCAATGCTTAGAAATTATATTGATATTTTGGAGCAAACTTTTGTTATTCAGTTAATAAAACCATTTGTGGGCAATAAAAGAACCGAGCTAACTTCCAATCCAATTTGTTACTTTATCGATAATGGTTTTAGAAACAAAGCGCTTGATAACTTTCTCCCTTTGGAGAATAGAACGGATATGGGTTTATTAGTTGAAAGCTTTGTCTTTCAAGAATTACTTAAGTTCAAGGCGCAATATAGAAAACCATGGCAAATTCACTATTGGCGTACAAAAGGTGGAGCGGAGGTTGATTTTGTGTTGAGTTATGGCGTTGATCAGGTTATTCCGATAGAGGTGAAGTATAGAAATATGACAAAATTAACCATTACGCGTGGCTACCGCTCTTTTATTGAAGTTTATCAGCCTAAGATTGGATTTGTTGTTAGCAAAGATCAAAGAGGTTTAGTGCAAATACTGGATACCAAAATACATTTTATCCCATTAGAGGCTTTGCCAAAACTGTTGGATTATTTATAGCTATGTTATTCGTAAGTTTGATTAAATAGCTCAACCGCAAACCCATTGACTGCGCGTGTATTCTGATCAAAGTAAACCCCTATTTGATAAATCGGTAACCCGAGATGCAAAAATTTATGGGCATAGTTTTTATCGATGATTTGTTGCGTTAACTAGTTTAATCTGTCGTTACGTAATTTAAAATCATCATCAACAATAAGTATACTATTCATCAGTATTTACGTATGAATTTTTGTACGCAGTATAAACGAATGGTTGCTTTTTATGAATATAAATCAATCATTAAAAGTATAGATAAAAAACGAAGGCTCTATTTGTGGTTCTCAGTGCCTAAAATGTCGAATACCGGTAAACACCATAGCAATACCATGTTCATTAGCCGCATCAATCACTTCTTGATCACGCATTGAACCACCGGGTTGGATAATGGCATTAACGCCTGATTTGGCAGCGGCATCGATCCCATCGCGAAAGGGGAAGAAAGCATCTGATGCCATGACTGATTTTTGGAGACTTAAGCTAGCATCTTGTGCTTTTTCAATGGCAATTTTAGAACTAAATACGCGACTCATTTGTCCAGCACCTATACCAATCGTCATATTGTCTTTAGCATAAACAATCGCATTTGATTTAACAAACTTTACGACTTTCCAAGCAAATAGCAGGTCTTGTAACTGTTGTTCACTTGGTGTTGTATGAGTAACGACTTTTAATTCACTTTGATCTAGTTGATAGTTATCTTTATCTTGGATCAAAAGCCCACCTTCAATCTTCTTAAGCTCAAACTCAGCAAGATTTGGTTTTTGATCATAGCCGCATGCCAATACACGAACATTGGGTTTAGTCGCAAGTGCTTTTAATGCTAAATCATCAACTTCAGGGGCAATAATTACCTCAACAAACTGCTGATTGATAATTGTTTGTGCCGTTGTCGCATCAAGCTTCTGGTTAAAGGCAATAATGCCGCCAAAGGCTGAGGTTGGGTCAGTTTGAAAGGCTTTTTGATAGGCTTCGGTTAATGAACTAGCTACCGCAACACCACAAGGATTGGCATGTTTAACAATAACACAAGCAGGTAATTCAAAGCTCTTAACACACTGTAAAGCCGCATCAGTATCCGCAATATTATTATAAGATAATGCTTTACCTTGCAGTTGTTTTGCCTGTGCCACTGATGCATTAGGATAATCAGGCTCAATATATAAGGCAGCTTGCTGGTGTGGATTTTCACCATAGCGCATCACTTCGGCTTTGTTAAATTGCAGATTAATGGTGTTAGGGAAGCTCTCTGTTTTCTCACCGGTTGCCGGATGTAATGCACCTAAATGATTAGCAATCATGCCATCATATTGTGCGGTGTGTTCAAATACCTTGCATGCTAAGCTAAAGCGTGTCGCAACGTCTAAAGCGCCATGATTGTCATTTAGCTTGTTTGTAATATCGTTATAGTCATTAGGGTCACAAATAACGGCAACATCTTGATGATTTTTTGCTGCTGAGCGCAACATTGTCGGACCGCCAATATCAATGTTTTCAATGGTTTCGCTGAAACTGACATTGGGTTTTTCAATGGTTTGCTTAAACGGATATAAGTTAACAACGATTAAGTCGATATTTGGGATATCGTGCTGTTGCATAACCGTTTGATCGATATCGCGTCTGCCGAGAAGTCCACCATGTATTTTGGGATGCAAAGTTTTGACACGTCCATCCATCATCTCAGGAAAGCCAGTGTAATCTGATACTTCAATCACGGGGATATTGGCATCTGTTAATAGCTTGGCAGTGCCGCCGGTTGATAATATTTCAATGTTGAACTTTTGCAGTTGCTTGGCAAAGTCAACAATCCCAGTTTTGTCAGAAACACTAAGCAAAGCGCGTTTAATTGATCTCACGAGATTTCGCTCCAAAAGAGTACGTTAAAAGCGAAGTGATTTTATACTTATCACAAATCATTTTACAGTCTTTTTTGCTTTGCATTTTGTATTTTATGATCACTTTTGATCGAGTTGATAGCCTTTGGGTATGTTTGTGGTTAGTATCTGTAACAAGGAACTATTGAGCGTTGTTGACAGTGATTTTTTATGATCAAATAAACATTGATAAGTTAGCGTGATATTAATGAGTCGAGCCTCATCCGTGTCAGGCTGCTCATGAAGATTAATTAATGTTGATGTTAATGTATTTAACTGTGGTTTAGTTAATGTTTCAAGATAGTCATTAAGATCTTTTTCTAGCGTGGTTTTTAACTCAGTGATATTGAGATGTATATATTGTTCATATGTCACTTTAAATTGAATTTTACCTTTAAAAGGTACAGCGGGTTGTGAGTAATTAATAATAACAGCAGTAATTGCGGTGGCATTCGGGATGCGAATGTATTTTCCCTTGGTTTTTTTGTCACTCGGTGGGTATTCTGCCAATGTATAATATAAAGGCCCCAAGCGATAAACATACCCTTCTTGACCTTGAACCTCGATATAATCACCCTCACTAAAGAGATCGCGCCACATGATAATAAATGAGCCAATAAAATTCATAATTGTCTCTTTATTAGCAACAACTAAACCAGCACCCACCAAACCTAATGCAGTGAGAATATGACTAAAGTCACTAATCCATATTTTTAGCACGCAAAAGACAAAAATAGCAATCAATAGATAACGAAGGCGTGAAAGTTTGCGTTTTAGCTTGGTTGTGTTATCAATTTTCCGTGTAAAATGCCATTGTAAAAATCGATATAAAAAATACATTACTAGCGCAATAGCAAGACTTTGTATTAAGCCAATAACTAAGTGATGTGAGAGAAAGCTATAAATTGTCACACTAAACTCCATGTTATAGATATGTGTATTAGTATAGATTAGAAATGAAGTTGCCGTAAATGATTTAGCTTTGTTCGTTCATCCAAGTTTCTAAAATAACACAAGCGGCAAATGCATCGACTTTAAGGTGACGGTTAGATTTGTTTTGCACTTCCTCTAGACGCCAACGTGCCTCACGTGTTGAGAATGTTTCTGAGATTAAGTGCACGGGTTTTTGATATCTAAGTTCAATCTTTTGCGCAAAGCTGCGTGCCTCTTCAGTGATTTTCGTTTCTTGATCTTTAGCGTCTATGGGCAGCCCAACAATAATATCACTTGGGCGCCATTGTTTAATGATCTTATCAAGCGCCTGCCATTCGGGCTCGCCTTTTTTGGCTGCAATGGTTGCAATTGGAGTTGCTGTTTTAGTAATCATCTGTCCACTGGCAATACCTATGCGTGATTTGCCATAGTCAAGTCCGATTAACTTACGCATGACCAAAGCTACAAGCAAGCTGTGCTGGGCTTCTTAATCCCGCAAGATTAAAAGTCTGCTCCCATTTATACTGATCTTCTTTTGCAAATAGGATGTCGTAATTGATCTGAGTATTAAGCCAGCTATTTTGTTTAATTTCAGTTAATAGCTGGTTTTGTTCCCAGCTAGCACAACCGGCGATGACGAGATACTGTGAAGGGGTATTGTTTTGTGCAATATCCTCCAAAATATCAGGACTTGTGGTGACGACAAGTTCGTCAGTAATTTGAATACTTGCCTTGTACTTTGGCGTATGTAGTGCGCGATAAAGGACAAAAATGTTATTCATGTTTACCGGACCGCCAACATGAATGGACTTATTTAAGATATTATGGTCAGTTTTGCTGTAATCGATATTAAGCTCTTTAAAAATATCTTTAAGTTTATGTTTAAGCGGCTTGTTGATCATAAAGCCCATTGCTCCTTTGTTATTGTCTTCACACATGACGATAACGGAGTGTTCAAATGCATTATCTTGCAAATTAGGCATAGCAATTAAAAATTGACTTGTTAAGCTATAAGACATGTTCGATTTGCTTAAGTGTTTATTCGTTAGCGATGATTTTAATCAAAGTTGCCGTTGGAGTCATATTAAATGATCAAAAAAATCAAGTTTTTTTGACTAAACGTAAATTAACTCAGGATTTAGCCGGACTTTGGGAGTTCCCCGGTGGCAAACTTGAAAACAATGAATCACCAGATTTGGCACTTAAGCGTGAGCTTAAAGAAGAGGTTGGTATTAATGTTACTGAGTTTTCACCATTATTGATTAAAGCGCATCACTATCAACATAAGTCAGTCGAGCTTCACTGTTTTGTGATTATGCAATATCAAGGAGTAATTGCGCCTCAAGAAGGGCAAGAGGGGAAGTGGGTGAGTGTAAACAAGCTAAATACAGACATCATGCCTGAAGCAAATCAGGAGATTATTACTGTACTTAAAGAGTATCTGTCAAAAATGAAATCAGTTTATTAACTATTTGCTAAATATTTCAGCAAGAGTACGGTAAATATTGCGATGAAACCTTGCCTCAAGTAATCCCAACGCCCCTACGACATCATCACGGGCAAAGATATTGCTTAATTATTTTATTGCTATTGGCTTTTGCCACGCAAATTAATTGATCAGATATCGGTAACTATATCATTTTCTGTAATATAAAAGTTATCAAATAAATTAATGGTTGGATCACAGTAAATAATCTTCCAAATCGCCACGAATGTCATTCTCAGAAATGGCAAAATCGCAAGCTGAAGCGTGTGCCTTATGAACGCTATTTCTATCTTTGGTGATCAGTGGATGCCAATCAGGTAAGGCTTTACCGTGATAACGGCGTTTATAGGCACAAGTTTCAGGCAACCAATGCTGGGCATGTTTCAGATGATATAAATCCAGTTGCAAACAATCAGGTACGATCTGTTTACGCTTGGGGTAATTTGTGCATTGGCATGTGCTGCAATCTAAAAGTTTGCAGGCAACTTTGGTGTAATAAATTTCATCGGTTTCATCATCTTGTAGTTTATGTATGCAACATAAGCCACAGCCATCGCAAAGCGCTTCCCATTCAGCATCATTTAATGCTTTTAAGGGGTATAAGTGCCAGAAATTATCACGTAAAGACTTAGAAGACATGGTTGTTTAGCTTTTAGTGTGTACGTTCAACGGCAATATGTGCTAGTGCGATCAGTGCATTTTTGTATTCAGACGCAGCAAGTATATCTAGCGAATCAATCGCCGATTGCGCAGCTTGTTGTGCTTTGCTAATGGCATACTCAATTGCACCACTGTGCTTAATAATATCAATAGTCTTTGTCATCTCAGGATGGTGACCTTGCTCAATCGCTTGACGAATAAGTCGTTGATCTGAAGCTTGTGCATTGTTGAGTGCATAAATAACAGGTAGTGTTGTTTTGCCTTCGGCTAAATCATCACCAATATTTTTGCCTAGTGTCTCGCTATCTGCAATATAGTCCAGTACATCATCTGCGATTTGAAATGCATTACCAAGATGAATACCATATTGATGTAATGCTTTTTGTTCTCTATCACCTGCGTTGGCGATTACACTGGCGACATCGCAAGCCGCTTCAAAGAGCTTAGCGGTTTTGCAGTATATAACTTGCAGATATTGTTCTTCGGTGATATCTGGATTGTTGCAGTTTAATAGCTGTAATACCTCACCTTCAGCAATCTTATTGGTTGCATCTGCTAAGATTTGCATAATCTGCATTTGATTTAACTCAACCATCATTTGAAAGGCACGTGAGTAAAGAAAATCACCGGTTAGGACTGAAGCAGCATTGCCAAAGACATTATTGGCAGTGTCTTTGCCGCGACGCAATTCAGATTCATCAACTACATCATCATGTAACAAGGTGGCTGTATGAATAAACTCAATAATAGCTGCTGCTTTGGTATGATCTTGCCCTTTGTAGCCAAGTGCACGTGCCACAAGCATCAGTAATAAAGGACGCAAACGCTTACCACCACTGTGGATGATGTATTGACTGATCTGATTAATTAAAACGACATCAGAGCTTAGCTGATCAATAATGACTTGGTTATTATTGTTGATGTCATCTGCGGATAACTGTTGAATTTGCTTAAGTGTTAACATTTTTATGCTTTGAGCTTCAAGTAAGTTGTTGAGGATAATTGTCATGGCTTCTAAGGTCAAGCGAATTACTGGAATCTGCGATGTAAAAAGCTACCAAGGATCACGGTGAAAATAAGCGATAAAATAAAAAGACCAATAATTGAAAACCAGTGCATAGTGACAAAGCAGCTTACTATTTTATGGATAAAAACGGTCAAAATGGCACTTGGTGCAATCAGGCGCAAACTTAAATTATAAAGTGCCGAGAGTTTGATTTTTGTTGCTTTATGTAATTGATAACTTAATTTTTGTGCGTCACAAATCCAACCAAAAATAATAATTTCAAGATAAGCAATAAAAAGAATAAGGCTAATAATCAATTCGGATTGAATGATTTCGTGTACTTTGTCTGTTAATACGTGTTGATAGATAATTGAAGCGGCTAGAAGCAAGATGAAAAACGGCAAATAAACATACCATTTATGCTTTGCGGTTGATGTGCTCAATCCCTTAAAGGTCTGACAAAGTAATAAAGCTGTTGTTAGTAAACAAAAGAAAAACATCCCAAAAGCTAATAAGTTGAGTGTATAGGCATATTGAAAACCCAGGACATCAGAAGCTGATCGACTGCTGTTGGTATATAGGCTTTGCATTAACGTAATGACGATGACTGTTATAATGCTACCGATGACAAATGCCCAACTGAATCGTCGAATAGAGCACTGTGCATTAAAGCAAGCTCCAAGTACGGAGTTAATCCCTAAGCCGATTAGCCCAGAAAACAGCGAAAGACTTAATGCTGATTCCCATACATCTATTGATGCCAGTAAATGGAAATTAGGTGTGAAAAAAGTACTCGTTGTAAGACTGGTATTAAATGTAACAGCATTCATTATGAATAAGCCAATTAAGCACGCCAGTCCAAGTGTTGCAAATGCGGAGCTTAATTTTAAAAAGCGCTCACGCGTCTGTGAGAAACCAATAATAACAACAATAATGGCGCTAAAAATAATGCCAATCAGTAAGGTGTAATTATCAATAAGATGTAGTGTTTTCTCTGCTGAATGCGTTGTATACCAAAAGCTAGTATAAACAAGGCTTGAGCTTGTCACCGATATACGTGCAATGACCATGATCAGTAATATTGCGGCAAGCACCATCGATAACAGAGCAATAAAGCGTAAACGCTGTGAACGTGCAGCGAAATGCAGGCTTCCTGTTAGCGGCTTTTTACTTAAAAAACCAGAGATGGTTTCAGAGACAAAAAGAGGCATGCTGATTAATATCAGCATAACGGCATAAGCAAAAACAAAGGCAATATTATTGAATGCTTGTGGATAGCTGCTAATCTGCCAATAAACAAAAATGCCAATGCTGGCAGCGACGATGCTTAAAGCGTAGAGTGCTGAACGTATCGTTGATGCTGGGTTCATGTTAATTCCTATCACTAAAAAATAAGCTTATGATAACAATACCATTTTGCTTGTCATCTAAAACCGTGCAATATTTAGCGTTATACTAATTACATAACACTCAAGGGAGACTTATTACGATGACGAATTTGTTTTATAGTAAACGTTACTCATTGATCAATGCATTAAAGGCAGTCGTTGCTAGTGCTATTGCTTATTTGGTGGGGCACTTATTAGGTGAATGGCTTAATGTTGGACAAATGTATGCGTGGATCGTGATTACTGTTTTAGTGGTCATGTCAAGTCAACCAAATTTAGGTGGCACATTAGAAAAAGCTAAAATGAGATTTTTAGGGACATTAATTGGATCGATATGCTCAATTATCATTATTTTAATCTTTCCGCAAATGTGGATTACTCAGCTTATATTAGGACTTGTGGTTATTGCAATGGGTGTTTTTACCGCAACGAATTCTAGCAAATATACCTATGCAGGTGTTTTAGGGGCTGTGACAGCAGCAATTATTTTATTCAGTAATGACGTTAGTTTAGCAACGGCTTGTTATCGCACACTTGAGGTGCTTATTGGCATTACCATAGCAATTATTGTTAACCGTTATTTTTTTCCTATTCATGCGTATAAACGCATCAATCAATCCTTTTGTGATACCGTTAACTGTATTGCTTCGTTAAATAGTCGGCTTTTTGCCGGTGGTGATTATGATGATGTCTTGGTTGAAATCTTTAGTCATTTTTCAAAACAAATCGCATTACAAAAAGAAATAATGCATGAAAAACCAAATATTGATCTTAAGTTATTAAAAGTGACAACGCGCCATCTGCGACAATTATATCGTTACACCAGTGTGATTTATGATTATATTGAGACCTATCCTGAAAAGCGTGAGAAATTTCAGCAAAATCCTGCGTTTAAGGCATTATATAATGAGATCAATCATACCTTCAAAGCCGTAAGTATCAGCTTTAAACAGAATGTTTTTGACCAAGGAGAATATCAAAAAATCATTACTAATCTAGAAGCACTACTTAAGGAGTTTAGTCAGTCAATGCGTATTCAAAGTGAGTTACGCCATGCCAGTGTGGTGATGTTCTCATTTAAAAAGCTTATTGATACAGTGCAGATGATTGAAGAGAATCAGAATATTCTTAGTGGAAAACGCTATTGATCAGTAGTGCGTAAACAAAACAGCTGACACAGAAAAAAACAAAGCCACAGATCACCGCATTAAGATAACGATCCTTTTTGGTGAGCGTTTGACCTTTTTTTATATTTAGGCGAAATAAAGCACGAGCTGCAAGCCACGTAATAATTATTGAGACCAATAATGAGATTAAAAAACTAATTAGCATATTATATATCATTTTTCTTTTATATTTACTTGCCATAAACATAATAATGGCTGTGGCAAATGCAAACAAGCCAATTTTTAAAAATGAATCAAGTTTAATCTAGCTTAGCGAATAATATAGTTTAGCACCAACCCCACCATGTTGTTTAAGAAGCTCAGCCGCTTTACCTGTGACAAACTCAATGCTTGCGCCACCGGCAACCGCGTCAACAATGAGCTCATCAAAATCTCCTGAGTCAATGGGGTATGGCAATAGCAGTTTTTTGACATTGTGATTTGATAATGCGCGCTTAACATCTTGAGTTTCAATGACCGCAGGTCCTTGGCGGTTATGACGAGATATGAGCTCTTCAACTGCTTCAAGATCATGTTCAGCTTCATAAGCCCCATTGTTAATCATTGCCGGTTATAAATAATGTTAATACAGTCATAAGTTAAGCAAATTTCACTCAGTTAAAAGGTTGGTTTATATTTCATGCACTCAATATTTTGGTTATATAAAGAACAAAAGGAGCTCGCATGAAATCTAACTTAAAGCATATCTCATCATTATTCGCATTGGCACTTATTGGTTGCGGAGGTGGCGGCTCTTCAGGCGGTGATAGCCCCACCCCATCACCTGTCAAAACACAGTTAAAAGCAGAACAAGAGATTAAAGCACCTGAAGTGATTCAATCAGGTAAAACAAGCGTTTTATCTTATAAAGTTATCAATCCTAGTGTTGAGCAAATTAAACTTGGTGCAATTGGTCAAGCAACAAGTAATACAACAGTTGCAATTGAAGGTTTTGAGACTCCAGTGACTGATGGCGTTAAGCTGACTTATGATTTGAGTTTACCACAAAACACTTGTTTTGATGATAAGGGGCAAGGACAGGCTTTGCAAGCAGGTGAGTATTGCAATATTGCTTTTCTAGCCAAGTTAGATGAACAAGTTGAGCATGAAACGGATAAACATTTAACATTGTCGGTAAAGACATCCGATAATGCAGAAGATCTAAAGATCAATCAGTCCTTAAAATTTGTTCCACAAAGTGATGCGCGTCTAATTGATTTATCAAAATCAACAAAAACAAGTGATTACCTTAAACCTGGTTCAACGGTAAGTGTTAATATTCATAATGATTCACCAGTACCGATTAATGCGCTCAATATCCAGTTACCAGATTGGTTAGGAGAGATTGCTTTAAATCGATCATCTCAACAAATTGATGAATTACCTAGTGGCAGTGACTTTCGTTTTACATTTGAGCTAGCCATTGATCAAAAAACCATAGATACATTGAAAGCACATCAAGATGACAACATTGATATTATTATTGAAGCAGCGAATGCAAAAGATAATCATGTGGTTGATCTGAAGGTTTCAACCTCAATTTTGGATAGTAATGATGTCACGTTTCAACAACCTGAAACACAAAAAATCACTTATACCAATACCACGGACGTTAATTTAAATATTGGCTCAGTTAAACTTGACGACAATATTGCTGGTATTTCGATACAAGAGAATAATTGCCAAGCTTCATTGGCAGCACATGGTTCTTGTCATATTACTTTGGAGGCAGCTGATAATGCGCATATTAGTGATGCTTCAAAATCTGCACGTATAACGCTTGACTATACTACGAATCAGGGGCTTGAGTTGAGTACTCAAAATGACATAGCTATTGACCCAGTCGAGGTTGCTATTGAGAAAGATGTGCAGGCAAAACAAGGACAAACTTTTGATATTAACGTTACCAATAATGGTCCATTTAGCGCTTACTTACCAGAGATGTCACATTTTAGCATTACACAAAAAGATCAAAACGTAGCAGGACTGACAATTGATCCTGCTTCAAACTGTTTTAATGCAGAATTGGCGACGGGGCATCATGCCAAGTAACAATACACGCAACACAACAGGTTGTGCCAGATGGTTATATGTTGCATATCGATCAAGCAAACAACCTGATGTCAGAAGTTAATGAACCATTTTATATTAAGGCAGCAGCGGCTAATATCGTTGTTGAAACTGAGGATGGTTCTCCACAGTCTAATATGGGGGCAGTTAAGTTAACTAATAATGGTGACACTAAGATTGAAGATATTGTGCTAGAACTCAGTGCGATGCCAGAAAGCGTCATGTTTTATAACGGCAATAATGGTAGTGATCCAAGCTATAACACAACATGGTGCAGCGCTGACATCTGTCCAGACTACTGCCAGATCAATGAGGGTAAGATAAGTCTTGATACAGGTGATGCTTGCCATTTATATATGTATAGCCCAAGTGATATCGATGTAAGTGCAGCACAGCTGACGATTAATGCACTTGGTCAAACGTATGGTTTTGATTTAGGAAAAGATAAAGCCTTGTATGTTGAGATGCCTGATATGTCTAAATACTATGCTCTTTATCATATGAGTAATAATGGCGTTAATCCCGATAACGTTAGAAAATATTTACATTCAGGTCAAATTGATCAACTCTATTGGTTAGAGAATGATTCTGATCATAATACACTTGCTGTGATAGCTGAAGACGGGCCTTCTTGGGATCGACAAAAGCATTTCGAGTTATTAAAAAATATTAATGGAACTTGGGTTAATCTTAATTTTCCATATAGTCAATATAACTACCTTGGTGTTAGAGTAGTAACGAGTGATAAAGGTGACATTCATGCGTTTGTCTCAGATAAATCATTTAGCAAACTTATTATGCTAGTTGGTAAGCTTGAAGATTCAACTTATGCATGGAATGAGATTTTTTCGATAGATGGTAAGGTATATCCGATAGATGATACAAATGTTTGGTTAGACCAATACAATAATTATTATATGATAAGTAATGAACATAATGCATTTACTAAGATTAATACGTCAGGAGGGATAGAGCCGCTATATCTTTCTCAAACAACCTTAGAGCAAAGCTTTTACTTTAAACGTGATGACTATTTAGCTGTAATAGATACTGAAAAAATGGATCCATCACAATATCGTATTAGTTTGGTTAATCACAAAACGCAACCAGCAGAAGATGATGGTAGTGAAATAATCAATCATCCTGCCGCATCTTATTTATTTCCAAATTATTATAAGGCAATCGAATCAATACAAGTAATTCCAGATAGTATGTCCTTTTATGCGCTGGTTGATGCCGGACACAGTCATAAGACGCTTGCTCAATGTGATATTGATTACGAATATGGGCATTTTGGTGATGATATGCATTGTCATGAGTTAGCGGATATTCCAGCAGCAGCAACAAGCGCAAACAACTTAAAAGTCATTGGCAACTCAGTCTTTTTGATTGGTGAAAAGGTTAAAAAAGGCAGTGATCATGAAAATCAACTATCAATCTTTGAATATACAGATGATCAATGGCAGGCACTGAATTATACATCACCATCTTTTAACGCAGGTTATCAGATTACGCAACTGGGCTATCAATATACTTACCCAGTGATTCAGTGGCTAAAATCCAATGAAATAAAACTTTGATCTACCATTTGGGATGCTAGCATCTAAAGAGGCTCTGTAGCCACGTTGTCGCTCAAAATGCCAATTGCTAAATTCCATCATTTTAATAGTTTTTTATTAAATCTCTGATATGCTTATTTCTCTACATGGTTATCAGGGAATTTATATGACTCAAATTGAGACGCAACCTAAGTCACTTTATTATGCCATTGCACTAAATGTCTGGGAGTATTTTAGCTACTATGGTATGCGTGCGCTATTGGTGCTTTATCTAACACAAAAACTTTTATTTACCGACAATCATGCCTATGCACTATATGGTGCTTATACCGCACTTGTCTATGTCACACCTATCGTCGGTGGCGTCATTGCAGATCGCTATTTAGGCTATTATTGGTCGACCTTGTTAGGTGCTGCAACCATGGTCGCAGGGCACTTAGTGCTTGGCTTAGATGGTGGCGGCTTGTATTTTGGTTTAGCATTGATCATCTGTGGTTATGGGTTATTTAAAACCAATGTATCTTGTCTTTTGGGGGCGACATATTCAAGAGAGCACACTAAGCGCGATAGTGGTTTTGCATTAATGTATGTTGGCGGCAACATTGGGTCTTTTATCTCACCGATTTTATGCGCATGGGCAGCACAAGCATGGGGTTGGCATTATGGCTTCTTGTTAGCTGCCATTGGCATGGCGATTGGCTTGGTGATCTTCATAACAGGGCGTAGGCACTTTGTTGCAGGTAATGATCCGCAGTGGAGCGCATTAAAGGAAAAAGGGATATTAAGCATCAAAGTGCTGCCAATTACGGTGTTATTAATCGTAGTTTCTGCGGTATTTTTTAGCTTTGCTTTGTATTATTTGTTTGCCGGTTGGATATTGTTGGCATGTGTTATCGTCAGCCTGTATTTCTTGTTTTTCTTATTTATTAAGCTTGATGGAAAAGATAAAAGATCACTGTTGGCAATTTGCTTTTTTATGATATTTGGTTTGATTTTTTGGGCATTTGATCAACAAGGCGGGAGCTCGATTAGCTTGTTTATTGAACGCAATGTTGTTCGTGACTTTGATGGGTTTACCATTCCAGCGGCAGCGTTTCAATCAATTAATCCATTTGCCATTTTAATCGGTGGCGTGATTATGTCACAAGTTTGGTATTGGTTGATTAAAGCAGGCGTTAGGTTAAGCGCGCTGTTTAAAATCACCTTTGGCTTACTGTTTCTAACTTTTGGCTTCTTTATGATTATGATGGGTGCAAAAATTGCAGCGACCACAGATGGGCATGCTTCAATGATGTGGGTGGTTGTTGGTATGGCAGTTATTGGTTTTGCTGAGCTGTTTGTTGACCCTGTTGCTTTATCTGAGATTACACGCCTAAACCCCGGAGGATCGGTTGGCTTTCTGGCAGGTCTTTATATGTTGATAACGGGATCTATTGCGAACTATGCCGCAGCAGAAATTGCGACATTAACAAGTGTCGAAACGGTCAAAACTGCGGGAGATTTCTTAATTAAAAGTGCCAGTAATTACTATAATGTGTTTGGTGCGATTACCAAAGTTTCAGCAATCGCTTGTATCGTGTTAATCATGGTCTCTTTAGTGATGTACTTCGCTAGAAAGCAAAATGCCTAAGGATGTCTAAAAATTAGTGCACTGAGTTTGCAATCTGAAGACTCATCTCATAGAATAGATCAACTTCAATCAAGGTGATTTTTTCATGATTCCAGCAAAGCTTGTTTTACAGACCGGGGAAGTGTTCGAGGGCAAAGTGCCAACATGGGTTAAAGGCATTAATTACGGAGAGATTGTGTTCAATACCGGTATGGTAGGGTATACAGAAGTATTAACTGATCCGTCTTACAAAGGACAAATTGTTTGCTTTACCTATCCCATGATTGGTAATTACGGTGTTGAAAATCAAAAGCATTGGGAGTCGGATCAGATTCATGCTGCTGGTGTTATTGTTTCAGAGTTAGCTCCCTTTTATGCGCGAGTCCAAGGGGAGTCATCATTGCAAGCATGGTGTGAAAAATATAATACCCCAATCATTGCTGATATTGACACACGTGCCTTAACTAAAGTCTTGCGTCATCATGGTGTTGTTTCAGGTGCCATTGTCGTTGGTAAGGATCTGCCGAAAAAATATCCCAATATTAGCGATCTTGACTTAGTTTCGGAAGTGACGATTGATGAGCCACTAACACATGGACAAGGCGAGAAAACGGTCATTGTTGTTGATTGTGGTATGAAGGCAAATATTTGGCGTTATTTGTGTGAGTATTCTAATTTGACTTTGAAGCGTGTGCCTTATGATTATGATTACACCAAAGAATCTTATGATGGTGTGTTTATATCCAATGGACCAGGCGACCCTGCGCGTTGTCAAACCACTGCTAATGTATTAAAAGAAGCGATGGCAAAATCGCCACAAAAACCTATTTTTGGGATTTGTTTAGGGTCGCAAATCATGGGTATTGCGATTGGTGCTAAAACTTATAAGCTTAAATTTGGGCATCGCGCGCAGAACCATCCGTGCTTGTTAGAAGGAAGTAATCGCAGTTATTTAACCTCACAAAACCACGGCTTTGCAGTAGATGAAGCAACCATGCCTGAGAATTGGGAAGTCTGGTTTAGAAATCTTAATGACAATACCATTCAAGGGATTAAGCACAAAGAGTTGCCATACTCATCGGTACAATTCCATCCTGAGGCGGGGCCAGGTCCGGTTGACACAGCATGGCTTTTTGATCGATTTGTCGAACAACTGTAGGTGGTGAGATGAGTCAAACAACGATTGAATTAAAATTATTACGACCTGAAATTTTTGCTGCAATTCCAGAGTATGGTACAAAAGGTTCAGCCGCGATTGATCTGCACGCAGCGATTGAGCAAGATATTCAGTTAAGTTCAGGGCAATGTGAGTTGATACCAACAGGCATTGCGATTCACATTGCCAATGTGGGATTTGCAGGCATGATTTTGCCGCGATCTGGCTTGGGGCATAAAAAAGGACTTATCTTAGGTAATAGCGTTGGCTTGATTGATTCGGATTATCAAGGGGAGTTGATGGTTTCTTGTTGGAACCGATCAAATGATGTGATTACAATTGAGCCGTTAATGCGTTTTGCACAATTAGTGATTGTTCCTGTGATTCAAGCAAACTTTGTTGCGGTTGAAGAATTTGGTGGTCAAACCACACGCGGTGTGGGAGGTTTTGGTCATACTGGGGTATAAACAAACTTGTCGCAAGCTAGGTGCTTTGTTACACTAACTGCGTCAGTCAATAAAAGGATTATAACAAAGATGATCTGGACAGTACCAAATATATTAACCATGCTACGGATATTGCTTATTCCTTTTTTAGTTGTGGCATTTTATGTTCCTTTCCCGCATCATCATGGGGTTAGTGCGACTTTATTTTTATTAGCAGCACTAACTGATTGGTTAGATGGCTTTCTTGCACGTTACTTTCAGCAGACGACAAAGCTGGGTGCCTTCTTAGACCCAGTTGCAGATAAGTTGATGGTAGCTACAGCGCTTGGGCTTTTGATTGCACTTTATCCTTATCCGTGGGTGGCGTTACCTGCGATTATTATTATTTGCCGTGAGATTATTGTCTCAGCATTACGTGAATGGATGGCAGAAATTGGTCAGCGCTCAGTGGTTAAGGTGTCCTTTGTCGGTAAAGTAAAAACAGCGGCACAAATGGCGGCAATTTTTATTTTATTATTAAAGCCAAAAGACCTAGGAAATATCTGGGTTATTTTAGGATTTGTATTGTTATATATTGCCGTTATCTTAACGGTTTATTCAATGTGGTTATATCTATCAGCAGCTTACAAGGCGATTAAAGCCAGTGGTGCAATTAGAGATTAGCAGATCGCTAGACCAATTAAATCTCGAAAAGTTTCAATAGATCAACACTAGGTGTTGAATATTTTTTTAAAATAGTGCATGATTCACACGCTTATTTTATTGGGTACTTATAAAAGTGCTGAAGTTGAAGATATAGAGAGATTTAAACAAGCAATGGCAAAAGAAGATTGTATTGAATTAGACGGTACGGTAGTTGAGACATTACCAAATACCATGTTTCGCGTTGAACTTGAGAATGGGCATATTGTTACGGCTCATATTTCAGGAAAAATGCGTAAAAACTATATTCGTATTTTGACAGGGGATAAAGTTACTGTTGAGATGACACCTTATGACTTAACCAAAGGTCGTATTAAATTCCGTAATAAATAACAAATAAAAAATCACACTTCTCGATATTTTAAAGTTTGATAAAGACTGTCATTTTTTGTACACTCCCCCCCGTTAGAGGTTTTTTTGGGAATTTAGCAAGCTCTTGCTTGTATACAAGCGTATGCCTAAGTAATATTGCTCTTTAAACAAAACATCACTATTGGTGTTTGTAATGTTAAGAGAGTGTATAAATTGAGTTTGACTTTACTAATTGTACTTATTTGTTTGGTAGCACTTTTGGCCGGTTTTGTATCAGGTGTATTTGGTGGCGGTGCTGGTCTTATTAATGTCCCTGGCTTTTATTTATTGATGCAATATGCCTATCCGTCAAGTGATCACTTAATGCAAGTTGCGATTGCCTCGGGCGTTACTTCGAGTGTTCTATTGGGTTTCTTTGCAAGCTTTAAACAGCATAGATATAAACAAATCTGTTATCACACCTTGCGTTGGGCAATGGTTAGTGTGCTTTTAGGTGGGGTCTTAGGTGTGTTTCTAATGACAGCGATTAGTAGTAATGACTTAAAGGTTATCTTTGCACTGATTGTTATTGTTATGGCAGTTTGGATGTGGCGCAAGCTCAAAGTCGTGCTGAAAGTATGGAAGGCACCACTGCCACTAAAAGCAATTAGCGCATTTCTATCTGGAATGTGTACGATGCTTTCAGGTGTATCGGTTTTCTTTGTTCCGTTTTTAACGAAATGCGGTTTAGATATTCGTAAAGCAATTGGTACATCAACCGTAATTACGATGGTTTTATGTTTAGTGATGTCTGGCTTTTTTGTGCTCTTTGGTTGGCATGCTAATAATTTACCACCGTATAGTGTTGGCTATTTGAATTTGGTATTTTTTTCAGTGGCGCTTATTCCTAGCGTGATTGGCGTTAATGTTGGTGTTAAAGTAACCGCACTCATTTCACATAAATATTTACAAATTATCTATATTGCAATGATGTTGTTTGTTGCCGTCACGATGCTTATTTAAAACGAAGGAGAATAATGTGAAAAAAGAATATCAAACGATTAATCCAAGTAATGGTCAGCGCTTAAATACCTATCAAGTGTTTACTTTACCTGAAATAGATCAAACAATTGAAAAAGTGAAAAATGCACAATCATTATGGCGAAGTCACGCGATTGATCAGCGTATTGAAAGTGTCGAAAGAATCAAATCACTGCTATTGCAAAATATTGATCAATATGCGCGTTTAATCACGAATGAAATGGGCAAAACACTGAAGGAAAGTATTGCTGAAATTAAAAAGTGTGCTTTTTTGTGTGACTATTATGCAGAACATGCGGTGGCAATGTTAAGCTCACAAAAAATCGACTATCCAGGCCTAAATGCTGAGCGTGTATTTGCGCCGCTTGGTGTTATCTATATGATTATGCCGTGGAACTTTCCTTTCTGGCAGGTGTTTCGTGCCGCGATTCCTAATATCTTAATTGGCAATGGTATCGTATTAAAGCATGCGGAGAATGTCATTGGCTCAGCTTGTGCAATTGAATCACTATTTACGCAAGCAATAGGACAACTAATATTAAGCAATGTGGTGATTGATCTTGCACATTCTGAGCATATTATTAAACATCGTGATATTGCCGCAGTAACACTCACCGGTAGCAATCGCGCCGGCAGCATCGTTGCCAAGCAAGCCGGAGAGGTTTGCAAAAAAACTGTGCTGGAGCTAGGTGGGTCAGATGCCTATATTATTCGTAGAGATGTCGATGTTGAGGCAGTTGCTAAAGAAATAGTTCATGTCAGAATGCTCAATAGTGGTCAGGTATGCATTTCACCAAAGCGATTGATTGTTGATAAATCTATTAAAGTGGCATTTGAAAAAGCAGTACTTAATGCCATTAGCAAAATTAATATTGGCGACCCGTTAGCAGAGAATACAACTATGGGGCCTATGGCAAGATTGGATTTGCGTGATAATTTGCATCGCCAGATTGAAGTGAGCATTGAGCAAAGTGCAAAGTTATTGACAGGCGGAAAGTTTCTTGAAATAGATAATGCACAAGGCTTTTATTATGCGCCAACTGTCCTAACGGATGTCACGCCTTCGATGTTGGCATTTCAGGAGGAAATGTTTGGTCCTGTTATCGCTATTAGCTATTCGGGGAGTGATGAGGAGGCCATTGAACTTGCAAATAATTCTCAATATGGCTTGGGTAGTGCGATTTTTACCAAAGATATTGAGTATGCCAAAGAAGTAGCAGAAAAGCGCATTGAAGCGGGCATGTGTTTTATTAATCAATGTGTTGCCTCGCATCCAGCACTACCTTTTGGTGGTGTCAAGCAATCAGGCTATGGCAGGGAGTGTTCATTAGAGGCGCTGCGTGAGCTTGCTAATATTAAAACGGTATTAATTGGATGATAAGCTCAATAACAATTAGAAAATTTTGCTGCTTTTTTTAGAAAAGTCGCTAGAATGTCACAAACTCATCAAATCATGTACTCGGATGCAAAGTAATAAAAATATTGTCATCATTGGTGTTGTCGGCGGTTCCGGTTCTGGGAAAAGTTTATTATCTAATACGATTGTTGAGGAACTTGAGGATTTAGAATCCGCAAGAGTGATGGTGTTATCTGAGGATCATTACTATCGTGATAATAGTCACTTATCAAAAACACAGTTAGAAAAGTTAAATTATGACCACCCAGATGCCTTTGAACACAGTTTATTAAAAGAGCATTTAGAATCACTCATTGCGGGTCAAAATATTGAAGTTCCATTATATGATTATGCAACACATCGTCGTGTGAAAGGTCAAACATTATCAATTAGCGCGCAGACGAGCATTTTGATTTTAGAAGGGATTATGCTATTTACTGATGAGAATATACGTAAGCTTATGGATATAAAGATCTTTATGGATACCCCGATGGACGTGTCATTTATCCGTCGTTTGGTGCGTGACCAGAAAGAACGTGGCAGAACAGTTGATAGTGTGGTGACACAATATTTAGAAACGGTGCGCCCAATGTTTTTACAGTTTATTGAGCCATCTAAGCGCTACGCTGATATTATCGTGCCGCATGGAGGAAAAAATAAAATTGCGATTGACGTGATTCGTTCAAAAGTTCGTGAATTATTAAGACATAATCACGCATGACAAAGTGTTAATACGCTTATTTTATCAATATGATTTCCTGAAAAGCTTTGAATGCATGCGATAAGTGCCTTGAGTGTTGCGCCTGTCGTATAGACATCATCAATAATTAAAAGGTGTTTTGCAGTAATCGCAAGCTTTTGCTTAAAAACATGATGCATTTGACGTTGACGTTGTTCATAGCTTGATTTAGCTTGTGGTTTAGTATACTTGTGGCGCTTTACTGAGCTTAGATCAACAATGCGAGAAGCTGAGGCTAAATGTTTAGCCAAAATTTCTGCTTGATTAAAGCCGCGCACCAAAAACCGCAAGCGATGACTTGGCACGGGCAAGATATAATCAACATCAGCAAGTGAATGTAAACGTTTAAAGCTTGCTGAGAGATATAGTCCCAAAGCATTACCCGCAATATGACTATTTTGATATTTAAATAAAAACAGCAGTTTACGTGTTAATCCTTCAAAGTGATTTAACGCATAGAAAATTACAGGCTGACCATTAATTATTAGTTGTTGGCGTTTATGGCTATGAGATTCTTTGGTGAGTGCTTTTTGGCAGTCATTACAAAGACCCTTGTTTGTTATTTGTTGACAAATAATACACTGGCTAAAAAAGACGATAGTTTTAAGTTTATGTGCATAATTGCGCAAATGCATTGATTTCTCCAGTCAGCTTGATGTGTTTTATAAAATACACTTACCAGTTAAGCATGTTTTTGGGAATATGCATTCTTGCTGTCCATGTATCAAAAATAATACGGTCAAATACTTTGATGAAACGTACATTGTGCAAACATAAGTGTAAAATTCAATCAAAGCTGTGGTGAGTGATTAATGTCCACCTGTCGATAAGCAATAATACAAATAAGTCAAGGAGCATAAAGAATGAGTATATCAAGCACGACAAATACTTCAAAGTGGGCAAGGTTTGCAGAAGGCTATAAAAAATTCTGTGATCACCAATCCAAGATGGCACGTAAGCGTATGGGCGTGTAGCTTTAGTTGAACTAGGAAAAATATTTAACTTTAGGTAAGTGCCAGTTTTTATATATGGCGCATAACCTAAGGGTGAAGCCTATTGCGATAATAATCAGTGCACTGATGAGATTGTCGATTTTGAAATATAGTGTTAATGCGTGGAGTATGCCGACTAATGCTGCGACAAGCGCATAGAGTTCAGCCTGAAAAACCAAAGGCACATCATTACACAATACATCACGCAACACCCCGCCAGATACACCTGTAATAATTGCCATTAATATGGCAATGATGAAACTGCCATAAACCATAAAATGGTCATTGTTTACCGCGTGTTGCGCGACACTATAGCCAATGTCACTGCCCAGATAAGCAAAAGTTACAAGCCCTAATGCGTCAACGAGTAAGAAAAACTTATGGCGTTTAACAATGTGGCGCGCGATAAAAATAGCTAAGATAGAGGCGATAAAAGTCACCAGAATATACTCAGGATACATCACCCAGGTTAATGGGTAATACCCTAAAAGAACATCACGTACGGTGCCACCACCTAGTGCGGTAATGGTTGCAATCGTGACAATTCCAAAAATATCCATGTTTTTTCTACCGGCAGAAATCGTGCCGGACATGCTTTCAGCAGTGATTCCAATCACATAAAGGATTTGAAAGACGATGGCTTTATCAATAAGAAAGTACATTGTTTACTAAAGAGTTGTTTATGACTAAATTGGCTTGTAATAATAAACCGAGATAGTGTAAATAGGCAAAGCTTTTTAGGCAGTTGAGCTAACTAATTGAACACTGCAAATAATCATGAACATTATGATTTTGGCACAAAGCATTAAATTGATTATGCGTATCAACAAGTCTGTAAAATACCGTGCAACTGGTATATAATCACCAATACTTTCAGTATTCTATACAATTTATATGAGAAACATTCTAGTCACCAATGCATTGCCATATGCTAATGGTCATTTGCATTTAGGTCATATGCTTGGTTATATTCAATCAGATATCTGGGTGAGGTTCCAAAAAATGCGTGGCAACCAATGTCACTTTGTCTGCGGTAGTGATACACATGGCACGCCAATTATGCTTAAAGCAAAAAAAGAAGGGGTTAAACCTGAAAAGCTAGTTGAGCAAATGTCGCAAGCGCATCGCGATGACTTTATTGACTTTGAGGTTGAGTTTGATAATTATCACTCAACACACCATCCGCTGAATCAAGAGATTGTTGAAGATATTTATTTAAAGCTTAAAGCAAATGATTTGATTAGCACGCGTGAAATTGCGCAAGCTTATGACCCAAAGGCTGAGATGTTTTTGCCGGATCGTTTTGTTAAAGGGACTTGTCCTAAATGTAAGGCAGAAGATCAATATGGGGATAGTTGTGAAGTTTGTGGGGCAACTTATTCGCCAACGGACTTGATTAATCCAAAGTCTGTGGTTAGTGGTGAAACACCGATTCAAAAAAACAGTGAGCATTTCTTTTTTAAGATCAGTGAATTAAGTGAAGATATTCAAAAGTGGATGAAGCACAACAAGGCATTGCAACCCGAAGTGCAGAATAAACTCAAGGAATGGTTTGACTCAGGCTTGCAAGATTGGGATATCTCACGTGACGCACCCTATTTTGGTTTTCCAATTCCGGGTACGGATAATAAGAAGTTTTTCTATGTCTGGCTTGATGCACCGATGGGTTATATTGCAAGCTTTAAAGACTTATGCAATCGCGCAGGCATTGACTTTGATGCTTACTGGCGTCAAGAAAGCAAGGCGGAGCTTTATCACTTTATTGGTAAGGATATTATTTATTTTCATGCGCTTTTTTGGCCGGCAATTCTAAATGCCGTAGATTATCGAACACCTACAGGTGTTTTTGCCAATGGCTTTTTAACAGTTAATGGCAAGAAAATGTCAAAATCGCGTGGTACGTTTATTGCCGCAAGAACCTATTTGAATCACTTAAAAGCCGATTATTTACGCTATTATTTTGCCAGTAAATTAACGCCTAGAATTGATGATATCGATTTGAATCTTGAAGACTTTGTGCAAAAGGTGAACTCAGATGTGGTCGGTAAAGTTGTGAATATTGCCAGTCGTTGCGCGGGCTTTATCAATAAGCGTTTTGATGGCATGTTATCTGAGCATATTCATGATCAGGAGCTGATTGAGCGCTTTCATGCAGCACATGAGGAAATTACAACGCTTTTTGAGAAGCGTGACTTTGCCCAAGCGTTACGTGTCATTATGAATCTTGCTGATCAGGCGAATCAATATGTTGACAGCTATAAGCCTTGGCAGCTGATTAAAGAAGAAGGTCAAGCGCAAACGGTGCATGAGGTTTGCAGCCTAGCGATCAACCTCTTTAAAATCATTATCGGTTATTTAAAACCAGTAATGCCTGATTTGGTACTAAAAGCCGAGCATTTTTTAAATATTAATCAATTGCAATGGGCTGAGATTCCAAACGTATTGTTGGGACATAAGATCAATGTGTTCAAACCATTGATCGCACGTGTTGAGTCAGAAAAAATTGAATTAATTATTGAGGAAACAAAAAAGATGCAATTAGAAGCAGAGCAACTAACAGAGGCCGTCCCTGAGGCTGCAGTGGAAAATAGTTTAAACATTGCTGATGAAATCAAAATCGATGATTTCTTCAAAGTGGATTTACGTGTGGCGCAAATTGTTGAAGCTGATCATGTCGAGGGTTCTAATAAACTATTGCGTTTAAAGCTTGATCTGGGAGAAGAGCAAAGACAAGTGTTTTCAGGGATAAAAGCAGCTTATAATCCAGAGAGTCTTGTAGGAAAATATACGGTAATGGTCGCAAATTTGGCGCCACGCAAGATGCGTTTTGGACTGTCAGAAGGAATGGTGTTATGTGCAGGTGATGGTGATTCACTATATCTACTAGAACCCGATCAAGGGGCAATTCCCGGAATGCGTATTAGCTAAGTTTCTAAATAGGTTGATTGAATGCTGGTTGGTAAGGTGTCAGTTCCAAGCTTTCCAGTTTTTTAGTCGCTTTTTGACTATCATATGATGCCTGTATTTTTAACATTAGTGCTGAGCTGATATTAAAAACTTTTTCAATACGTGCAGCTAGATCCGGTGTAAGGCTTGCTTTGCCATTAACCACTCGAGATAACGCAACACGAGTAATTCCTAGCATGTCTGCTACTTTTGAGATGTTGAGGTCTTTGTCCTCCTCAATCACAAGACTTTTAAATACAATGCCAGGGTGTTGTGTATGTTTGCTCATTTTCATGCTCCAGGTTTTAGTGATAGTCTCTATAGTCAACGATATAAATATCACCATCTACTAACTCAAATGTTAAGCGCCAATTGCCATTAACATCTAATGCCCATGGTCTTGTCTTGCCATGGAGTTGGTGAGGTCTTAATCGATAAAACAAAGTTATAATTTCTTGCTCATTACTGATATGATCCAAAGCAGTCAAAAGGCTCAGCAGTTTATCGGCATGTTTGGGTTGAATGCCTTTTGTGCTACCTTTTTCCCAAAGTTGTTTTAAGCCTTTGTGCTTGAATGACTTTATC
This sequence comes from Cysteiniphilum sp. 19S12-1, assembly GCF_052030685.1. Lineage (NCBI taxonomy): Bacteria > Pseudomonadati > Pseudomonadota > Gammaproteobacteria > Thiotrichales > Fastidiosibacteraceae > Cysteiniphilum > Cysteiniphilum sp. 19S12-1. The sequence goes on along the minus strand of NZ_JBQAJM010000017.1, from coordinate 20,352 downwards.
ATAAGTGGCAAGTTTTATTTTGTATATTGGAAGTATACGAAATAAATAAGGAATGTAAATGGTCACTATACAATTTGTTAAATTTTCTGCTTTAAAATTAGCGTGTTGTTCTTTTGAATCATCTCCAGTTGTTTTAATGCACTCATACCTAAAAGAATGAAATCATCATCAGCTTGAGGATTGATGCTAGCGCGAACATTGCTCAATGTGATATTGCCAATACGTAATTGATCAATCATTGTCTGATAAACAGTAATACTGCCATTAGCAGTACTGACGCTATAACCCAAGCCTTTCTTTAATCCCATTTGTTTGGCAATATGCTCAGGAATAGAGACGGAGCTCGCGCCCGTGTCGACCAAAAATTTGACGCTAACGCCATTAATAAAGCCAAAGCTGACATAGTGATGATTGTAGGCATTTAAAACAACTGTTTTTTCAAACGTGTTTTGTTGCGATGTTGGTGTTAGATTTACGTTTTCTTGATGTTGTAAATAAGAATGCGCAAGATAGGTGATAAGAATAAAGATGACAATCCAAAAAGCATAGATAAAGCGCTTTTGCATTACTTAACCTAGTGTTTCTTTTAATAATTGAAAAATCTGGCGATAAGATTTGCCAGGGTTTTGCCGTAATACTTCTTTGTGATGATTGCGAATCAGTTGGCGTAATTGCTGTGTATCAGTATGCGGGTGATCATCCATTAACTTATCAAGTGTCGCTTTCATCGTATGCTCATTAATAAGCGCATCACGCAATTGCTCTAAACGATGCATTTTAGCAATTTCAACCTGATTTTTTTGTGTATAACCATCGTAAGTGGCATAAGCTTCGCTAAGATCAGCATTGCGCATCAGTTTACCAATGTATTGCAGCTGACGTTTTAAGGCGATGCGTTGCATCGATTTTGCCTTGATGATTTCATCAATAATTTTGTCATCTAAGGGCATTTTTTTTATGCGTTCTTCACTTAATTCAGTCAATTTCTTACCGAAGTCGGTGATATCGTGGGCTTCTTTTTTAACTTTTGTGCGACTTTTTTCTTCGATAGAATAATCACTGCTATGATCTTGGTAATATTCTTCAGTCATTGCCGTTTTTCAATAGGATTTTGTAATAATGATGTGTAGAATGATACACCAAATTCCTAAGTTATATAACCTTATCTTGGAGGATACATCGATGTTTGATCGCCACGTTACCGTTGCTCAATTTGATCCGGAATTATTTCAAGCCATTGAAAATGAAAATAAGCGTCAGCAAGAACATATTGAGTTGATTGCTTCAGAGAATTACGCCAGTCCCGCTGTGATGGAAGCGCAAGGCTCGCAACTTACCAATAAATATGCCGAGGGCTACGCAGGTAAGCGGTATTATGGTGGTTGCGAATATGTTGATATCGCTGAGGAATTAGCGGTAAATCGTTTGAAAGAACTGTTTGATGCAGATTATGCCAATGTGCAGCCGCACTCGGGCTCACAAGCAAACGCAGCTGTTTTTTTTGCACTTCTGCAACCAGGAGATACGGTGCTTGGCATGTCTTTAGCGCATGGTGGGCATTTGACGCATGGCGCTAAGGTGAGCTTCTCAGGTAAACTATTTAATGCGATTCAATATGGTTTAGATCCACTAACCGGTGATATTGATTATGCTGAGGTTGAGCGTTTAGCTAAAGAGCATAAGCCAAAGATGATCATTGCTGGATTCTCAGCATTTTCAGGGATTGTTGATTGGGCGCGCTTTAGAAAAATCGCCGATGAAGTAGGTGCTTATTTGATGGTTGATATGGCGCATGTTGCAGGATTAATTGCTGCAGGCGTTTATCCAAACCCAGTGCCCTTCGCTGATGTAGTAACTAGTACGACACACAAGACATTGCGTGGTCCACGTGGGGGTATTATTCTGGCTAGATCAAATCCAGAGCTTGAGAAAAAGTTCCAATCAATTGTTTTTCCTGGTACACAAGGTGGTCCATTAATGCATGTCATTGCTGCCAAAGCGGTTGCCTTTAAAGAAGCATTGCAGCCTGAGTTTAAGACTTATCAGCAACAAGTGGTGAAAAATGCCAAAAAGATGGCAGAAGTATTAATGTCGCGAGGTGTTGATGTTGTATCAAAGGGCACTGAGAACCATTTGATTTTAATTGATTTAATCAGCAAAGATATCACAGGCAAAGATGTTGAAGCCGCTTTAGGGCGCGCAAATATTACTGTCAATAAAAACTCGGTACCAAACGACCCACGCTCTCCTTTTGTCACCAGTGGTTTACGTATCGGCACACCTGCGATTACCACGCGTGGATTTAAAGAAGATGAATGTGCACAAATTGCGCATTGGATGTGTGATATTATCGATGATCTTGGTAATGAAGCAAAAGAGCAGGAAATCAAACAAAAAGTTGTGGCACTCTGCGCTAAATTCCCTGTTTATTCAGAAGCTAAAACAACTGAGTTGGCTTAGTTATTTTTATCAGGATGATAATACTTTGGTGTGAATTTAATGCCATATTTTACATACATCCACATTTTAGAGACAAAAGCTTGTAATTTAGGTGGATGCATGTTCAACACATACATTTTCTTAATCATTGCTTCTGTTGGATTGACGTTAGGGTCTTTAAATAGATCATTTAAATATTCGCTGTTATCAACAACACCATTGGGTTGATAAATATAGTTGCTATTCATTGCCGCAACATAAGGATCCATATTGAAATTTAAAAAAGCATAGGCAGCATCAAGGTTTTTAGCACCTTTAGGAATCATTAACATATCGAACCAAATATTTGTCCCTTCCTTTGGCAAGACATATTTTAAAATTTGATCTGGATTAATTTGCTTGGCGCGTTCAACCGAACGCACAACATCACCTGAATAGCCCATGACAACACATAAATTGCCTGCGGTGAAGTCATTTTGATATTTGTTGCTATCAAAATACTTAACATATGGACGTACATTTTTAATCAGATACAGCGCTGCTTTCTCGTAGTCTGCCTTATCCGTGGTATTAGGGTTGATACCTGCATAATAAAAATAATTACCAAATATTTGTTCTGGTTCATCGAGCATTGAAACACCGCATTTAGATAGCGTCTTAAGATATTTTGGATCGAATAAATACTTCCATCCATTGGGCACAACAGGGTGTCCAAAGACTTTGGCAACTTCTTTGAAATTATAGGCAATGCCCGTTGTACCATAGCTGTAAACAATCGCATAATTGTTATCTGGATCATTAATCTCAGAAATCTTGTCGTAAATTGCTTTATTACGATGTACCCAGTTGGGTAATTTGCTTTTATCAAGCTTAATGAGCGCGTGTGATTTGATTTCACTTGGCAGATAAAGCGCGCCTTGCTCAATGACATCAAATCCAGAGGCGCCAGTCATTACTTTGGCGCGTGTCATATTATCATCAGTGGTATAGCTTAAACGTACACGGGTATTAGATAAACCACTAAAGCATGGGATAAGATCCGGTGACATATAATCTGCCCAATTCGTGAAATTAAGCGTTTGCTTGTTTTTAAATGGGGTAATTGGAGCGCTTAATAATTTTTCACTACATTGAAAATCAGCAGCAGACAGTAAGCCTAAACAGCCAATAGAAAGCGTAACAATATATGAAGTCTTTTTAAGTTTCATCGATAACATAACAAAGCCCGCAAAGTTATAAAATTAAAATATTGGCTATTGTAGCGTTAAGCCATACCCATCGTAAATCATTTTGCTGGTTTAATCTGCCTTGTGCATCATAATCACCTTTCCGCTCGCGAATGTAGCAAGCTGGATTTTTAAATGACAACATTCGCGCCAACGTGCTACTATGTGCGCAAGTATAGCTGAGAAAATTCTTTTAAAATAATGAGCATTACAACAATTAAATCTTTAATTACTGCGGTGCCTGATTTTCCAAAACCGGGTATTTTATTTTGTGATATCACGCCATTATTGGCAGATGCCGATGGCTTAACGCAAACGGCAATGATTATGGCGAAACGCATTAAAGAAAAGGGCTTAAAGCCGACAATTATCGCAGGACCTGAGAGTCGTGGTTTTATCTTTGGTGTGGCATTAGCTAAGCATTTATCCATTGGTTTTGTACCCATTCGTAAGCCTGGTAAGCTGCCGCGTGCGATACATACCTGCGAATATGAGTTGGAGTATGGTACCGATAGATTAGAAGTGCACCAAGATGCTTTTTCTAACAATGATCAAGTATTGTTAGTGGATGACTTGTTAGCAACAGGCGGCACGGCAAGCGCTTGTGTTGATTTGGTTAGAAAAGCAGGTGCTACTGTGTTAGGTTCTGTATTTGTGATTGAACTTAATGGGCTCAATGGACGTGAGAAAATGCCAACAGATATATTTATTGACTCATTAGTTCAATATGACTGAGATTAAACTTCATTTTAATATTTCACATTATCAAAGCGCTTTACTGGCGTGGTTTAGCCAGAATGGGCGTCATGACTTACCGTGGCAGGGCGAGTTTAACCCTTATCATGTGTGGTTGTCTGAGATTATGTTGCAACAAACACAAGTCAAAACCGTTGTTCCATACTTTCTCAAGTTTATTGATAAATTTCCGCATATCAGTGATCTAGCACAAGCAAATCAAGATGAGGTAATGCAGTACTGGGCAGGGCTTGGCTATTATGCGCGTGCTAGAAACCTGCACAAAACAGCACAAATTGTATATGAGAAATATAATGGTGTAATGCCTAATAATGTTGATGATTTATTAGCGCTACCTGGAATCGGTAGATCAACCGCGCATGCGATCTTATCGATTGCATTTAATCAAGCAACACCGATTATGGATGGTAATGTTAAGCGCGTATTTGCACGCATATTTGCGATTGATGAAGTGTTGTCAGATGCAGCGATTGAGAAAAAACTATGGCAGTTGGCGCATGAGCTTATGCCAAAAGACAAAACGCAAAATTATACACAAGCACAAATGGATTTGGGTGCAACAGTTTGTACACGCACTAAGCCAAAGTGTGGACTTTGTCCACTGCAAAATATTTGTTTGAGCTTTGCCAGTGAGCGCGTTGATCAATATCCGCGAAAGAAAATAAAGGTTGCAAAAGCTATTCAGTCAGCGGTATTTCATCTTTATCAATATCAAGATGAATTGTTATTGATCAAAAAACCAAACAAAGGCATTTGGGGTGGGTTGTATTCATTACCAGAAACTGCGTTAAGTATCGGTGAATATAGTCATATGCTATGTGAAGAACAAAAGCATATATTTACGCATATTGAGCTGTATTATGATATCAAAGTCTATCAATTAACACAGAAAGTAATAATTGATGATGCTTGTTGGGTTAACAAAGATAATATAAAGGAATATGCTCTACCAGCACCATTGGCAAAGCATTTGAGTTACTAGAGTGACGCGTTTTAGAAAAAACTATGATTCTAAAACACCCCGCGAGCCTACGGCTGCCACCCCTCTTGCGACGCGTTGTGTTGAAATAGAAAAAGTGCGTGACTTCAGTGGGTAGGTAATAATTCAAAAATAAGTTGAGCTTCAATTATCCCCCTCACCCGTGCAGCTTAAGCTGCACGACCTCTCCCGCAAGGGGAGAGGTGCTAGTAGCTGACGCAACTTATTCTTGATTCATTACTAATATTTGACTTTAGGCAGTTGCGTGTTGGCTAAGTATTTGGAAAATCTCTTTAGTTACCGTATCAACACTTTGATTGCCATCAATTTGAACATAAGTTGGCTTTTTAAGCTTGGTGCCAGTTGTATCAAAATGCTGGTAGTATTCAATCAAAGGCGCAGTTTGTGCATGATAGACATTTAAACGATTTTTAACGGTTTCTTCTTTGTCATCTTCGCGTTGAATCAAGTCTTCATCGGTTTGATCATCTTTGCCATGAACTTTTGGTGGGTTATTATCAACGTGATAGGTGCGCCCTGATGCTTCATGGATTCTGCGGCCTGACATGCGTTTGATAATGATATCATCATCTAAAGTGATCTCAATAATAAAGTCGATATTAATACCAAGCTTTTTAAAAGCATCTGCTTGTCCTAGTGTGCGTGGCACGCCATCAAGCATAAAACCATTGTCGCAATCAGCTTGTGATAGGCGCTCTTTAACGATTTGCATAATAAAGTCATCAGAAACAAGCTCGCCGGCATCAAGAATTTTTTTCAGTTTAATACCGGTTTCAGAGCCTGATTTAATCGCGGCTCGCAACATATCACCGGTTGAGATCTGTGGAATGTTAAATTTTGTTTCAATGCGCTTTGCTTGTGTGCCTTTGCCAGCCCCAGGTGGTCCTAGAAGAATAATGTTCATGTAGTTTCCATTAAAGGTAAAAATAAAATGTGGTTCTATGATAAAAAGAAATAGCTTAAAAGTCTTTTAAAAAATTGGTTAGGTTTGAATTTCGTCCGTTTATCGTATCCTGAGCATGAGTCGAAGGGTGAGTATGCAAACAATAAACGTATAGAGGCTTCGACTTTGCTCAGCCAACGTTTACCGTACCCTGAGCATAAGTCGAAGGGTGAAACTGAAAACAAGAAATACTGCAAAATGGTTTGTGATGAATATACCAGTAGTATAAAATGGCGCGGTCTTAAAACAGCAAGAAGATGAATAATTATGTGCGGTGTTGTTGGGATTATTGGGCATGAGCCTGCAAATCAAAAGCTATTTGATGCATTGACGATGTTGCAGCATCGTGGACAAGATGCTGCAGGTATTTTGACCTGTGATGGCTATCATATGTCATTGCGTAAAGATAAAGGACTTGTTGTTGAAGCAATTCGCACGCGTCATATGGAGCGTTTACAAGGCAATTTAGGCATTGGCCATGTGCGTTATCCAACTGCAGGATCAGATAGTGTTTTTGAATCACAGCCTTTTTATGTCAACTCACCTTATGGCATTGCCTTAGCGCATAATGGAAACTTGATTAATACCCCACAAATTCGCAAAGAGTTGCTTGAGCACGATTTTCGTCATATCAATACGAGCTCGGACTCGGAGCTTTTACTTAATGTATTAGCCTCAGAGTTGCACAAAGCGGAAGTATCACTCACCAATTTTTCAACGGATATCTTTTTTAATGCATTAACTAAGCTTTATCAGCGCTGTATTGGTGGCTATGCCGTTGTTGGTGTGATTGCAGGTGCTGGTTTATTTGCTTTTCGAGATGCTCATGGCATTCGTCCTTTAGTGTTGGGTGTAAAGGAAGTCAATGGTAAAAAAGAATATATGGTTGCGTCTGAAACCGTTGCTTTAGACTGTGATGGTTATGAGGTTATAGGGGATCTCGGTGCGGGTGAGGCTATCTTTATCTCACTTGACGGAGAACTTATGCGTAAAGTATGTGCTCCCAGTGCCAGTTTGTCACCGTGCATTTTTGAATATGTTTATTTAGCGCGTCCAGATTCTGTGATCGATGGCGCGTCTGTTTATAGTGCACGTTTGGAGATGGGGCGTATTGCCGGTAAAAACATCTTAACTGAATTGCCAGAGCATGATATTGATGTGGTCATTCCGGTACCTGATTCAGGGCGCCATGCGGCATTGCCTTTGTCACGTGTCTTAGATGTTCCATATCGTGAGGGTTTTGTCAAAAACCGTTATGTTGGACGCACGTTTATCATGCCTAATCAGGCGGCACGTCAGAAATCTATTCGTAAAAAGCTAAATACCATTGATCATGAATTTAAAGGCAAACATGTGCTTTTGGTTGATGACTCCATTGTACGCGGTAATACCTCAAAGTTGATTGTTGAGATGGCAAGAAAAGCGGGTGCACGCAAGGTATCAATCGTATCGACTGCTCCTGTGGTTAAATACCCTAATGTTTATGGTATCGATATGCCAACGCATGATGAGCTTATCGGGCACAATCGTGGTATTGATGAAATTCGCCAGTGGATTGGGGTTGATCATTTGTTTTATCTGACGACGGATGATTTGGTTGCAGCTGTGCGCAAACAAGCGCCACACCTACAGCATTTTGACACTTCAGTATTTGATGGCAAATATGTTACCGGTGGCATTGATGAGCATTATTTTGAAGCATTGTTAAAGCATCGCAAACAACAAGCGGAAAATAATTCATCGAACTTAGGTGCTGTTGATATGCACAACCAAGAATAAAATGAGATTATGCCTAGCGATGATGCCAAGTTCCCTAAGCGTAAGTCGAAGGGAGTATAAGCCTAGAGTTAAAATAAAATGTAGTGTAAGTTTTTAGAATGAATTATTTTAATCAAGCAACGATTGATACGTTTTTGCCATGTAAGACACCTAAAGCGTGGATAGATAAAGCGCTTAAATCCATTGATATCCTATTGTTAGATCATGCACATTGTGAGAAAAAGGCTGCCTCTGCTGCTATTAGCTTTATGTATCGCAAGTCAACTGAGTATCCAGAGCTTTTGTTGAGGATGTCGAAAATTGCCCGTGAAGAGTTGGTACATTTTGAGCAGGTGCTAGGTATTCTTAAAAAACGTAATATTGAGTATCGTTTATTATCAGAGTCGCGTTATGTCAAAGAGCTAAAAAAACACATGCGCACCTCGGAAGAAGGGCGTTTGGTAGATACGTTGATTATTGGCGCTTTTATTGAAGCTAGATCGTGTGAGCGCTTTGGTGCTATTGCTCCTTTTCTAGATGAGGAACTAGAGAAATTTTATTTGGGATTATTGGCATCAGAACAGCGCCATTTCACCATTTACCTTAAATTTGCACAACAGTTTGCTACAGATGACATAAATCACCATATTAAGCGCTTTTCTGCTGTGGAGAAGCAGCTGATAGAGTCGCCTGATACTGAATTTCGTTTCCATAGTGGGGTTTGATGTTGACGACTCTTTTCGGCTAAAGTTGCTTTTTTGAATATTGTATTTTAGTCAGTTCCTATCTATCATTATCAAGATTAAGAGAGAAAACAAAAAGTAAGTTTGTATTCAAACTTACGGGATATCTTTTCGTTGTATACCCATCGTAAATCATTTTGCGGTGTTTGTTTGCAAAGTAGTCTGTGAAGCGGTTTGTGATGGGTATAAATGTGATATTGATATCTTATGTCTGGAGGAGACAATCATGCAAATAGATGATAAGACCAAGCGATGGTTGTTTGATATGTATAATAAACAAAGTATTGTGACCGTGAAATCACATAATATTCGTTATGTTGGGGTGCTTAAGCATATATCTGCTGAGCATGTGATGATCGGCATGCCTTTTGGTGTTAAGAAAATAAGTTTTACCGAAGTGGATAAAATCATTGAACATCAACGTTAACTTTGCATAATATTCTGCTAGTGATTGTAAGAAAAGGTCAGTTGCCAATGTAGTCTTTAAAGCATTAATTTTTTCATAAAGTTTTTACATTTATCCGTAAAACAGGTAGGCTTTGCTCTTTTGCAAGAGCAAAGTATTTTTGAATTTAATTTTTTTGAATTTTTTGAGGAAAAATGATGTCTGAATTTCTACAGGCGCTAAATAAGCGACGTACATTTGCGATTATTTCGCATCCGGATGCCGGAAAAACCACATTAACGGAAAAGATGCTGTTATTTGGAAATCTGATTCAATTGGCAGGCACGGTGAAAGGCAAAAAATCAGGTCGTCATGCAACATCTGACTGGATGGAGCTTGAGAAGCAACGTGGTATTTCGGTAACCACATCCGTAATGCAGTTTCCCTATAATGATTGTGTGGTCAATCTTTTGGATACCCCAGGGCACGAGGACTTCTCAGAAGATACTTATCGCACATTAACTGCTGTTGACTCGGCCTTGATGGTAATTGACGGCGTTAAAGGGGTTGAGGCGCGCACCATTAAGTTAATGGAAGTATGCCGTTTGAGAACAACACCGATTATAACCTTTATCAATAAGTTTGATCGTGATACACGTGATCCAATGGAATTAATGGATGAGGTTGAAGATGTCCTTAATATCCAATGCGCACCAATGACTTGGCCAATTGCTTCGGGTAAGGAATTTAAAGGGGTTTATCATCTATATAATGATGAAGTGATTTTATTTGAAACAGGACATGGGCATCATATTCATAACTATCAAGTAATCAAAGGGCTAAATAATAGTGAATTAGATGATAGGATTGGTTATTTGGCAGCTGAGTTAAGAGAAGAGGTTGAGCTTGTCAAAGGGGCAAGTCATGAGTTTGATCTTGAGAAATATCGACGTGGCGAGCTGACCCCCGTGTTTTTTGGTACGGCATTGAGTAATTTTGGTATTAAAGAGATGTTAGACACCTTTACTGAATGCGCCCCATCGCCAACACCAAGAACGACTGATGTGCGTGAAGTCGTTGCAAGTGAAGAGCCATTAACCGGTTTTGTTTTTAAAATTCAAGCGAATATGGATCCACAACATCGTGATCGTATGGCGTTTTTTAGAATTTGCTCTGGAAAATATACAAAAGGCATGAAGTTACAGCATGTGCGCATGAATAAACAAGTGCAGATTGCTAATGCTTTGACTTTTGTGGCAGGCGAGCGTGAATCCTTAGAGGAGGCTTATCCTGGAGATATTATCGGTTTGCATAATCATGGTACGATTCAAATTGGTGACACATTCACGCAAGGCGAAATACTTAAATTTACGGGTATCCCTAATTTTGCCCCTGAGCTTTTTAGACGTGTGCGTTTAAATGATCCATTGAAAATGAAGGCGCTTTTGAAAGGGTTAATTCAACTATCTGAGGAAGGTGCAACTCAAGTCTTTAGACCGTTGAACAATAATGATTTGATTCTTGGCGCGATTGGTGTGCTACAGTTTGATGTTGTCGCACATCGTTTGGAGAATGAATATGGTGTTAAATGCAGTTATGAGCAGGTCAATGTTGTCGCTTCTCGTTGGATAGAGTCCAATGACAAGAAAAAGTTGGAGCAATTTAAAAGTAAATATGCAGACAATCTGGCGTTAGATGGTGGTGATCATTTGACCTATTTAGCAACAACACGTGTTAACCTGCAAATGGCTGAAGAGCGTAATCCAGATATTCAATTTCTGGCTACAAGAGAACACTAAGTATTGCCATTACAAAATTTCCACAAGCTGTATTCCCCTGCCCACTTTGATTATGTAAGCGTTGGCTGAGCGTAAGTCGAAGCCTCTATGAAGTGTATCCACTTTGGCTGATGCTCAGTCCATCGCTTCGACTGATGCTCAGGGTAAGGTGAGCATTTTTTGGTATATTAGGTAATAATTCAGAAATAAGTTGAGCTTCAATTACACCCCCTCACCCGCGCAGCTTAAGCTGCACGAGCAATCCCGCAAGGGGAGAGGTACTGACTGACGCAACTTATTCTTGATTCATTACTAGGTGAATATTTAGTCTTAGCCCAAAAACAAAAAAACAAACAATCGACGAGCCACTAGATCTATTCAAGGAGGGAGGAGGGAGGAAGTTGATACTAGCGACCCGTCGAAAGAGAGCGCCACTATACTAAGCTTTTTGCGTAATGGGAAGGTCTTTTTGTAAATATTTACAAAAAGTTTTCAAATCTCTATACTCATCAATCACTTTGTGGTGTTTAATGCTTGAGAAATGTTTGATGCTTTTCGGTAACTGAATTGCAGGTAATAGCTAGGGGCGTTGCTACAACTCAATTACAACAGTGCGATAAATTCAATGGCAGAAATACTATAAAATTAATGGCACTACCTTAAGAAGTATCTTGTAAATATAGGCTCTGCAACGAAGTTAAATCAACCATCCCTGATAAAATGGATTGCCACGTATCCATGCTCGCAATGACACCCTCTGATTTGTCATCCTGAGCCAGGATGGCGTGAGGATCCAGTGCGAAGCTGTCATGGATGGTTAGTGATCCTCCAAAGGTAGTGCCATTATACCTAAACTTGAACGTTTAGAAAAATGGCAATGCGTCTAAGCTTAGATCAATACCATTGGCGCGAGCTTGGCGTAACCAATAGTTTGATTTAAAGAGATTGGTTGATACACCAATGCCCTTCTTATACATATATGCCAAATAAATTTGTGCTTCGGCATAGTCATTTTTAGCAGCTTTTTCAATCCAGTAGAAGCCAACCGCAGGGTTTGATTGCACGCCCAATCCTTGGAAGTACATAAGCCCAAGCTTAAATTGCGCTTCAGCATATCCTGTGGCAGCTGAGTATTGAATATAATCAACCGCTTTATCTATATTGTTGCCACCTGATTTGCTGATTTGTTTGCTGTACTCAACCCCTTTATCATAGGCAGCTTTAGGACTTAGCTGTGTATAATTGATGGGTTCATCATTTGTTGAACTTTTAATTGTTTTGGGGTTATCCTTGGCAACGTTAGCTGTTTTTTCTAATTTACTACTGATAATGGCATGTGCATTATTATGGTAAAGTGCAGTCATTCCTAGAATAATAGCCAACACAATAACGATGGCACCGACCCAAATTGAAAGGTGATTTTTAATAAGCTTCATGTATATTCGCTCCAAACTTCTCGCGAATCATTATGCCTTGCTATGTAAATACTCACAAGCAAATAACGTATTTTCTAGTAAAGTAGCAATGGTCATAGGACCAACACCGCCTGGAACCGGTGTAATAAAAGCAGCATATGCTAAAGCCTTGTCAAAGTCGACATCACCGACAATGCTGCCATCCTCTAATCGATTAATACCAACATCAATGACCACAGCACCTTTTTTTAGCCAGTGACCCTTGATAAAGTGCGGTTTGCCAACGGCGGCAACCACAATGTCAGCGCGCGCTAAATGTTCTGTGAGATCATTAGTAAAACGGTGACAGGTGGTGACAGTAGAGCCTGCTAATAAAAGCTCCATTAACATGGGGCGCCCAACGATATTAGAAGCGCCAACGATGACTGCGTGTTTGCCTTTTAAATTATCGATCACCGACTCAAGTAATGTCATAACACCTTTGGGTGTGCAGGGACGCAACAGCGGATTTCGCTGCATCAATTTACCAATGTTATAAGGATGAAAACCATCAACATCTTTATCAGGGCGAATGGCTTCAAGTACTTTCTCGGCATCGATATGTTGTGGAAGTGGTAATTGTACCAATATGCCATCAATAGTTGGATCATTGTTAAGCTGATCGATAAGGTTTAATAACTCGTCATTGCTCACATTTTCATTAAGATCGTAATTAAGCGATAAAAACCCCACCTCTTCACAGGCTTTACGTTTGTTATTGACATATATTTGTGAGGCAGGATTATTGCCAACAATAATGACAGCAAGCCCTGGGATACGTTTGTTTTGTTCTTTTAGTTGATTAACTTGTGATTTGATTTTTAGTCTGATTTCTTGCGCTTTTTTTTTGCCATCAATAATTTGTGCCATAGCATAGGTTCCTGTTTTTTTACTTTTTCTATTTTTCTATTTTTCTATAGGCTTAAGTTGGTAGTACATGATATACCCATCATAAACCATTTTACAGAATTTCTTGCTTTGCATTTGCTGCGCCTTTACAAAGTTGAATTTTGGCAATAGTCCTAGCTATTACCTGCAATCCAGCTTTGTAAAATCCTCATAAACTGCTTTGCAACTAAACACCGCAAAATGATTTACGATGGGTATAGACAATTAACGTCTTATTTTAAACAACATTTATTAATGTTCTTGAATCGTGCCAAAAGATCGTCTAGTTTAGGCGGTAGCAATTGTTATCATTGGTATTAATGAATGAAAAAACATATTATTTTTGGAATTGTGACAGCCGTTTTGTTGTTGATTGTTATTTACTTTTTGTTTCTGGCGACCGCTAAAAAAGAGATGAGTTTTCACGTTGAACCGACAGGTGTTATGGTTGCAGCGGTCAATGAGCGCAATATCCCACTATCAGCCAAAGGAACGGGATTGTTGATCGCACCAAATACGGCCACACTTAAAGCGCAAATTGCAGGAATTATTAATAGTATTGACTTCACGAGTGGTCAGTATGTTAAAAAAGGGCAGCTGTTGATGACTTTGGATGATACCAAGCAAATGGCAGATGTAAGTTCTACTTTGGCAGACTTTACAAAATCTGAGGCGCAATATAAGCGAACAGACACTTTGTATAAGGAAAATAATGCCGTATCACAAAGTGAGCTAGATAATGCCAAGGCAAGTTATATGAAGACAAAAGCGCAATATGATGCAGCGTTGTATCAGTTATCCAATACCAAAATTGTTGCCCCTTTTAGTGGCTATTTGACATTAACGACCTTAGCTAAAGGCAGTTATGTTTCAGCAGGAGATACCTTGGTATCCTTAGTGGATAAAGAGAATCTGCAATTACAATATGCGTTACCGGAATCCTATGCTGGCAGTATTAAGCTTGGGCAAACGGTTGATTTTAAAGTTGATGCATTTCCAGGGCAGGTTTTCCATGCCAAGGTTGATTATATTTCACCAGATGTCTCAGATGATAATTTGACCTTTACTGTGCGTGCTGTATTTAAAAACACGGATAATCTGTTAAACCCTGGTATGAGTGTTTATATCTCACAAATTATCAAAGAAAATAATATGGTGTTAGCGGTACCAGAAAGTGCATTAAGTGCGCAAAGTGGTGGTTTTATCGTTTATGTTATTGTTGAGGGTAAAGCCAAAATGGTACCAGTACAAATCGGACAAATCGATAAAGGTTATGTCAGTATTTTAGAGGGTTTGAGTAAAGGGCAAGAAGTCATTGTCTCTGCCGAGGGTAATATTTCTGATGGTGTTACTGTTAAGGTGGAGAAATAAATGAAGCTGCCTGAGATCTGTATTAAGCGTCCGGTATTGTCATTTGTACTTAATGCGATATTGGTATTGTGTGGTTTGTTAAGCTTTAGTTATGTTAAGTTGCAATTTGAACCAACAGTGTTTAAACCAGTACTGATGATTCAAACCAATTATCCAGGGGCAAGTGCTGATGTAGTGCAAAAAGATGTCACTCAACAACTTGTTGCAGCAATTTCAGGGACGGAAAATTTAAGTTATATCGAAGCGACATCTATGCAAGATCGAAGTCAAATTAAATTGAACTTTGGTAATATTGATCAAGAGAAGTTTATTACCGCGCAATCTGAAGTAATGCGTGATATTGCAGGTGTTGATCTACCACAAAATGCGCAAACACCACAGATAAGGCAGCGTGGCAATGGATCGCAAGTGATGCTTATTGGCTTTCAAGATAGTAATCGCTCAACGGAAAGTCTGACATCATATATCAATGATACGATAACTAAACAACTCGCACAGACTCCAGGAGTCGGTGATGTGCAAGTTTACTACGAAGGCTCAGCACTGCGTATAGAGCTTGACCCTAAAGCCATGGCGATTTTAAAAATTTCAGCCATTGATGTTGTCAATAAACTAGAGCAGTTGAATCGTAATGTTTCCGCAGGGCAACTGATTACTAATAACAATACCTATACGATTAATGTTGATAGCGCACTGGATAGTATCAGTAAGTTTGAAAATCTTATTATTGCTAAACACAATGGCAAGTTAATCTATTTAAAACAAATAGCTAAAGTTTATTTAGGGAGTTTATCACTTGCCAATGGTTCAATTAGTATTATCGATGGTAAACCCGGTGTGGTCGTCAATGTCTCGCAAACTAGTGATGCCAACCCGATTGATGTTGCTAATGCTGTTGCAAAGGCCGTTAAACAAATGCAAGGCTCATTGCCTCCGGGCATGAAAGCCAGTGTGCTCTTTAATGTCGCAACCTCGCTTAAAGCATCACTATATGAAGTGATTAAAACCATTATTGAGGCAATTATCTTGGTATCATTGATCTCTTTATTGTTTTTAGGTCGCTTTAGAGCAGCCCTTGTCCCTATTGTTACTTTGCCAGTATGTTTGATCGGCGTATTTGTGATTATCTGGCCGTTAGGTTTTAGTATCAATATGATGACATTACTTGCCATTGTGCTAGCCGTGGGGCTGGTGGTTGATGATGCGATTGTTGTTCTTGAGAACTGCTATCGCTACATGCAAAAAGGCTATAATGCATTTGATGCAGCAATTTTAGGCAGTAAAGAAATTGGCTTTGCGATTATTGGTATGACCATTACATTGGTTGCGGTCTATATTCCGATTGCATTTATGAATGATAAATCAGCCGTTTTCTTTCGTGAATTTGCCTTTACCTTGGCTGCAAGTGTTTTAATCTCAGGCTTTGTGGCATTGACCTTATCACCAACCATGTGTGCACATACTTTGGGTAATGCAAAAGAAAGTCGCTATGAGAAGTTTGTCACCAAATTGTTTGCAAACTGTGAAAAAGCATATAAAAAATTACTTTATTTTGTGCTGCAAGTTCGTTTTTGGATCATTGCTATTTTTGTCATTTTGATTATTGCAGGGGTCGGTTTATTTCGCTCGATGCCCACGGCATTGCAACCCAATGATACCATTGGTGTGGTAGGTGTGAATATTGTCGGGCAAAGCAATGCAAGCTCAGATTTTATCATGCAAAAGCTCGATGAGGTTCAAAGTAAATTACCTAGCAAGGTATTTGATCACTCATTTGGTTTTGTTGATACACAAAGTGGACAAACATCAGGCTTTTCAATGAATATTTTAAAAGAGGATCAAGTTACCAATGCCTATAAAGTAGCGCGCGAATTAAATGGCATTATTAAAAACACGCAAGGCATACAAGGTAGTAGTTGGGTATTTCCATTATCAGGACGTAATCAATCAGGTGATGGCGATATTCAGATGTATCTATTGAGTATGGATGATTATCAAACGCTTTATAAAAAAGCAGAAAGTTTAATCAATATGCTCGAGAAACTGCCAAGTATATCCTATGCAAGCATCGGCAGCGCCTCAGACAGTGGGCAATTTGATATGGATATCAACTATACTAATGCTGCTTTGTTAGATGTTGACCCTGCGAATATCCAAACGATCTTAAATATTATGTTTGGTGGTTGGCAGTTATCACGTGATTATGAAACCGGTGGTGAGAGCTTTCCAATCTATGTGCAGTTACCCAAAAAAGATCTTAAGAGCTTTGGTGTATTAAACCGCTTATATATCAAAACTGACTCAGGTGGTTGGGTGCAGCTAGGGCGCTTAGTAAGTATTGCCCCAGTGGTAAAAATTCCTTATTTGACCACTTATAACCAAATGCATGCCATGTCGATTAGTGTTAACTTGCAGCCAAATGCTTCAATGGGGCAAGTGGTTGAGCAAATCAAAGCGATTACTGAGCAGCTATTACCAGGTACTAGTTTAGCGTTTAAAGGAGATGCCAAAGATATGCTTGAGGGTAATAACAGTATGATTATTATCTTCATTGCGGGACTTTTATTTATTTATTTGGTACTTGCTGCATTGTTTGAAAGCTTTGTCGATCCATTTATTATTTTATTAACCGTACCTTTATGTGTTATTGGCGCTTTGCTTGGGCTTAAACTCATCGGAGGGACACTAAATATTTATACAGATATTGGCTTAATCACCTTGATTGGACTGGTGTCTAAGCATGGCGTGTTGATAGTGCAATTCTCCAATGAACTATTGGCAAAAGGGGTAGCATTAAATGAAGCTGTGATCAAAGGGGCAGCGACACGTCTGCGCCCAATTTTGATGACATCAGCAACGATGATTTTAGGTGCTATTCCATTATTGTTAAGCACGGGAGTTGGTGAGCATGCACGCCAACAAATCGGTATGGTTATTGTTGCCGGATTATTATTAGGGTCATTGTTTTCATTGTTTATTGTGCCTGTGGCTTATCAATTATTAAAATCTATCAGAAATAGATAGGATAGATTTACTACGTATATCAAAAAACAAAGGAGATTGCGGCAAAGATGTCATTAAGCAAGTTGTTTGAAAAAATTAAAGCTCCACTAAAAAATAATCGATGGTCTTGGGGAGGCATAAGAAATGATGGAATTGTGTGTTTACGCATTTGGCAAGATGAAAAAGAAAAGCTTGATGATAAAAGGTTATTTTTTCGTCTTACGAATCATCAAAAGTATATTGATCGGCAAGATGATCTTGGTTATAAAGAGAGACTTAAGCATATTGAGTTAATTTTAAGTGGTGCTGAGGTTTATCTAATAATGTGTAAGGCAAAAGATGGAGATGCCGTACCACGTTCTATAGAAAGCTATAATAAAAAAGATCTATTTGTAGGTGGGGATATTGCTGATTTTGATGGGGATAAATGGATTGAGATGCATAGGCGTATACCAATATCAGAAATCTCCAGATAATCACGTTTTGAAGGTTTTCTGGTGTAAGCAATAGCTTATGTTACATTGAGTGCTAAGTGATTAGTATTAGCTTAAGTTAGTTTGATTTTTGCTCTTGCTGCTTTTGTTGATAGATCATATCAAAGTTAACAGGTGCCAAGCATAGCTGTGGGAAGCCGCCTTTAGCGACTAAGTCAGAGATTGCTTCACGCGCGTATGGATATAAGATATTAGGGCAAAATGCATATTGCGCATGATCTAGTTGCCCTTCTTCCATATTGGAAATAAGGAAGATACCGGCTTGTTGCACTTCTGCTTTAAACGCATCAGTATCACCGCATTTAACATCTGCTTCAACCGTTAGTATAACTTCATACATGTTTTCTTCAGGCAAGCCTGTCACTTTAGTATTCAAAGCGACATTGAGCTCAGGCTTCCATTCCTGCTTGAATGCGTCAGCACCTTTAGGGATTTCAAATGAAATATCTTTGGTGTAGAGTTTTTGGATTTGAAATTGAATATCTGGTGTATTTGTTTCAGTTGTCATAGTCTTTCCTTATATAGTTAAGTTAAGTGTTATTTTCCAAGTAATGGGTCAAGTTCATTGGCATCTTCAAGGGCGTACAAGTCATCACAACCGCCAATGTGTTGGTTGTTGATGAATATTTGTGGCACCGTTGTGCGTCCTTTGGCACGCTCAATCATTTCATCACGCAACTCAGGTTTGTTAATGATGTTATATTCAGTAAATATAACACCTTTGTCGCTAAGTAATCCCTTGGCATTAATGCAGTAGGGGCACGTTGGCTTAGTGTAAATTTCAATCATTTAGATGTGCTCTTATCATTTTTGTCGCTTTTATTGTTTTTATTGTTTTTATCGTTTTTATCTTTTCTATTTTTTACATCTTTCTTATCAGTATTCATTTCATTATGTGCTACGGTTTTATTGTCAGTCGGCAATTTATCTTGTAACCATTGTTTGAAGCCACCCTTTAGTGTGTAAAGCTTATCAAAGCCTGCCTTTTTTAACAAATCACAGGCACTAGCACTTTGTGCCCCTGTTGCACAGTAGACGACAATTGGATTGTTCTTATATTTGTTGAGTGTTTTAGTGTTTTCTTTAAGTTCATCAACGCTACTATTGATCGCACCAACAATGTGACTTTCATTAAATAGCTTGCTATCGCGAATATCTAAAAACACACCTTTGTCACGGTTTGTGATGTTAATCGCATCTTGTATTGATAGTTGAAAACGACTTGATTTAGCTTGGCGAATTTCATAACCAAGGTAGATCAAAATGGCAAGTACAAAGATAATACATAGTATTAAGTTTTGAGAGATGAAATGACTCAGGTTTGACATGTTTTTCCTAATTTTATTATTTGTTTTAGCATAAGCTCCAAGATCAGCAAAGAGCAGACTTATTTATTAACATGGTGGATTATAGCGGGTTTAAAATTTAATGAGAAGCCAAACTTGGCACGCTTTTTCGCACAAGTGATTCGATGGCTTTCAGCCACTTGGTAATGGCTGAGCCACGACGATAAACCAAACCAATCTCACGAAAAGGAGCCGGTGCCTTAAAGTCAATATAATGAATGCCATTGTGTGAGGTAAGTGTGGCAATCTCAGGGATAATGGTAATGCCAAGTTTAGCAATGACCATTTGCCTTAGCGTCTCAAGACCTGTGGCGTTGCACTGGATGCTTTGTGCGGGATTGATGTTTAAAGAGAGCACTTGCTCGCGCAGGCAGTGACCCTTTTCTAAAAAAAGCATGGCTTCATCGTCAAGTTTTGATATATCGACTTCTTGTAACTGACTTAAAGGGTGCCCGTCATACACAGCCAGTTTAAATGTATCTTTAAATAATGGTAAAAACTCTAACCCTTGAGGTAATGAGTCATGTGCTAAAAGGGCAGCATCAATTTTACCTGATTGTAGCATCTGAATGAGCGTAGGGCTTTTTTCCTCAATAGGATATATCTTAATAGGGCTATTATTCGCTAAGGTTGTGTGAATGAGTTGTGGTAACAGATAATGCGCAAGCGTGGGGAATAGTCCAATTTTAAACACGGCTGTCCCATCTAAAATATGTTGACTTTTGCTAAATTTATCTTTGAATATGTTGACTTTTGCTAAATTTATCT